>DASXGD010000412.1:0-5070 GCA_036489245.1 Occallatibacter sp.
CAGCCCGGGAGAAATCGTCCGCATCGATCCGGCATCAACCAAACCGTCTGAACTGCACGCATTTCCGGCGGCGGCCGCGACTGTCCCGGCCCGCACCCACATCCACCTGATTCTCGATCGAAAGACCCTCACCACCGCCTATCCCCGCCTGGCCGTCTCGGGCGGCAAAGGCACAAAGATCCGCCTCACGTATTCCGAAGCCCTCTACGACAAGGACAAGCACAAGGGCGACCGCGATGCTGTAGACGACCGCCAGGTCCTGGGACTCAACGACAGCTTCCTGCCCGATGGCGGGCAGCATCGCGTGTTTGAGCCGCTTTGGTGGCGGACCTGGCGCTACCTCGACCTCGACATCCAGACTGCCTCCAGCCCCCTCATTCTCGAGTCCCTGACAGCCAACTTCACCGCCTATCCCTTTGAAGAGCGCTCCAAGCTTCAGACCGGCGAAGCCGATCTCGACAAGATCTGGGACATCAGCTGGCGCACCGCCCGCCTCGACGCCCACGAAACCTACATGGACACGCCATACTACGAGCAGCTCCAATACATCGGCGATACGCGCATCCAGGCGTTGATCTCCTACACCGTGGGGGGCGACGACCGTCTTGGCCGCCAGGCGCTCGCGGCCTTCGATCACTCGCGTTTTCCCGAAGGGCTCACCCGCAGCCGTTATCCCAGTGCCCTGCCCCAGACCATTCCCACGTTCTCTCTGTTGTGGATCGGCATGTTGCACGACTACTGGATGTACAGGCCCGACCCGGCGCCGGTCCGGTCATCTCTCGAAGGCACGCGCGCGGTCCTCGGGTGGTTTGGATCGCATGAGAAGGAAGACGGCCTGCTCGAGAAGTTGCCCTGGTGGAGCTTCATCGACTGGGTATCCTCCGGCGAAACGCCTACATACGACTCGCACGGTGAGTCGTGCATCACCACGCTCGAATACCTCGGCGCGCTAATCGATGGCGCCGACCTGGAGCAGAACCTGGGTGACTCCGTTATCGCCGGCCGATATCGCGAGCGCGCCTCCCGGGTGCGCGCGGGCCTCTACGGAAAATGCTGGAACGCCGACCGCCAGCTACTTGCCGACAACTCTGATCAGAAGGTGTTCAGCCAGCAGGCCAACATCCTGGGGGTGCTCTACGACGTTGTGCCCAAGGGCCGCGGGCAGCAGGTCCTGCGCAAGATGCTGGCCATCGAGCCGGGCACCACGCCGGACGGGGTCCTCAGCGCCTCGTATTATTTCCGCTTCTACCTGGCGCGGGCGCTCGACCACGCCGGCATGGCCGACGAATACCTTGGCTCACTCGACCCGTGGCGCAAGCTGCTGCCGCTGCATTTCAGCACCTGGCCCGAGATCCCGGGCGACACGCGTTCCGACTCGCACGCCTGGACCTCGCATCCGATCTACGATCTGCTCACCCTGGTTGCGGGAATCGAACCTTCCAGTCCCGGCTTTGGCACCGTCCGCATCGCGCCGCACCTGGGAAACCTCACCACGCTCTCGGCCGTCTTTCCCCATCCCGCAGGAGCGATCGAGGTGAAATACCAGCGCCAGGGATCGGGCATCACAGCCACCATCACGCTGCCTGCTTCCCTCGCCGGCGAGTTTCTCTTTCACGGCCGGAGCGAGCCGCTCAGCCCCGGGGAGAACCACATCACGGTCGAATAGCGGCGTTCTGGGGAGGCGGGAATCCGATCAGGCACGGGACAGGAGCAAGTCCCGGCCCTAAAAATTCGCTGCCTTTAGTAAATCGTGTTACAACTCGATCATGGCCAAGGGCAAGAATTCAACTCCGCCGGGACACGTGAATCTGCGCATGCTTGCGGACCATCTCGAACTCTCGCAAACCACCGTCTCGCTGGTGCTGAACAATTCTCCCTCAGCCAAATCGATTCCGGAGGAAACGCGCAAGCGGGTGGTCGAGGCCGCCCAACGTCTCAACTATCGGCCCAATTACTTTGCGCGTTCGCTGCGCCAGAGCCGCTCCATGAGCGTGGGCGTGCTGGCGCCCGACCTGAGCGAAGGCTACTTCACCCGCGTGATGAGCGGCGTGGTGCAGGAACTCACCGCCGCGCACTACTTCTTTTTCACCGCCTGCCACGACTGGAACCGCGAGCTGATCGAGAAGTATCCGCGCATGCTTGTGGAGCGCGCCGTCGACGGATTTCTGCTCCTGAATACTTCGGCGGATCACATCGACGTTCCGGTGCCGGTGGTGGCGATTTCAGCCCACAGCCAGGTCGAGAACGTGACCAATATCGTGCTCGACCACCACGCCGCGGTGGAGCAGGCTCTGCGCCATTTGTTCGACCTCGGCCACCGCCGCATTGCGTTCATGCGCGGCCCCCAGGCCATTCCCGATTCAGACTTCCGCTGGGACGCGATTCAGGACGTCTCCATCGAAATCGGCCTCCGGATCGATCCGGCATGCGTGATCCGCATCGACGACGCGAGCTGGTCGATGAAGACCGGCTACCACCCCATGGCTCCCGAAATCGGCTATAAACCGATGCAGGCCCTGCTCGAAAGAAACCGGGATTTCACCGCGGTTTTCTGCTTCAACGACATCGCCGCGATCGGCGCCATTCGCGCCCTCAAGGATGCGGGACTTTCCGTTCCCGGCGACGTGTCGGTGGTCGGCTTCGACGACATTCTCTCCGCCGCCTACGCCACACCCTCGCTGACCACGGTTCGCCAGCCGTTGCTCGAAATGGGCAAGAAAGGGGCCCAGGTACTGCTGGAGCGGATCGCCAATCGCGAAGAGGCATACCCGGCCGAGATCACGATGGCGCCGGAACTCGTGGTACGGGAATCGACAGGGCCGGCGGTGGGGAAAAGCTAGTCTCACCTGCACCATCGAAGGTCACCTTCTTGAATAGTGTGGGCCCGTGTCGACGGTTAGGAAATTCCTGTGCAAATCGACGCGTTCAGCCTTATAACCGGTGAAACCCGTGAACATCAGTAACATGCCGCCTCATTACTTATGGCGCGCGGCAGTTACTTTGGTAGCATTTTCCCCTCGCTTGATATTCCCCCTTTGTGCCAGTGCCAAGCGCATCCAACCTCCTCATACTAAAGAGGCGGGAGTGTACTCCCCTGGTATGGTCTCGTGGAAACCATCGTACGCAGCAGCGGAGGAATGATCGCGCGGTCCGAATTTGATGTCATGGACCGCACCGCCGATCCTGCGCTCGATGAACTCACCGAGTTTACGGCGGTCCTGAGCGGCGCCGACTACGCCTACATGGGCTGGCTCGATTTCAACCGCCTGTGGTTCAAATCAAGATTTGGATTTGCTGCCGCGGACCAGCCACGCACCTCCACCGCATGTCAATTCGTCGTTGAAGACGGGAAGCCGTTGCTGGTTGCGGATGCAGCCGCCGATCCGCGCTTTCCACCCACGGGCATTGAGCTGCCCGGCGGCCGCCCCTGCCGGTCCTATGCGGGAATGCCCTTGATCGCCTCCAACCAGCACGTGGTTGGGACGCTCGCGATCCTGGCCCGCAAACCGAATCGCTTCGGCGCCGAACACCTGACCCTGCTTGAAGTCGTAAGCCGCCAGATTATTACCCGGCTCGAGCTGTACAGCCGCATCCGCGCGCAGGAGCAGGCGCAGCGCGCCCGGCAGCGGACCGAACGGGCGTTGGCCACGGAGCGTTGCTTTGTGGCCACGACGCTCGATGCCATTCCCGCGCTCGTGGTGGTCCTCGACACGGCGGGAAGGGTCGTGCGTTTCAACCAGCCTTATGCGCAGTTGACCGGTCTTGACCCCACGACTTCCGCAGGCCGCCCCTTTGTCGAGACCTTGCTCGAAGCCGAGGAACGCCCCTGGGCCGCGGGCAAGATCCGCGAAGCCGCCGGAGGCCAGGTTTCGGGCTCTCACGAAAGCGCGTGGCGGGTCGCCGGCGACCTCACCCGGCGCGTCAGCTGGACCCTGCGGCCACTGAAAGGCCCCAACGGCGAAATCCAATACCTGATCGTGAGCGGCCAGGACGTCACCGACCAGCGCGAAGCGGAAGAGGCCCTCCTCTCCAGCGAAAACCGTTATCGCGAGGTGGTCGAAAGCAGCCTGGGTTTTGTGTTTACCTGCACCATGGAAGGCAGGCTCACCTCGCTTAATGCGTTCACCGCCGAAACTCTCGGCTACCGCATCGAGAGCCTCACCGGCCGCCCGGTTTCGGAGTTGCTCGATTCGAGCGGAGGCGCCGCGTTCCAGGAATGCCTGCGCACGCTCCAGACCCATGAAGAATGGCAAGGCAACCTGCCTGTCCGGCGCAGCGACGGCATCTATCGCCGCATCGCATTCCGCAGCCGTCGCATGAAGTTGCATGGGGAACGGCCCTTCATCCTGATCCACGGCATTGATGTGACGGAGCAGCACGAGGCGGAAGAAGCCCTGCACCTCGCCACGCGCCAACGCGAACTCATTTTGGAGTCGGTAGGCGACGGAATCTTCGGCGTCGACCTCGAAGGCCGGCTGACCTTCATCAATGAGGCCGGCGCGCGCCTCCTCGGCTACGACCCCGACGAATTGACGGGGCGTGAATTCCACCAGGTCATTCATCATAGCCATGCGGATGGAACTCCCTACTCCCGGACAACAAGCCCGATTTTTCTGGGCATGCGCCGGCGCGAAGCCACGCGGGTTGGCGATGAGGTCTTCTGGCGGCGCGATGGCTCCAAGCTTCAAGTCGAATACATTGCCAATCCGCTCATCGAAGACGGTCAACTGTCGGGCATGGTGGTCGCTTTCCAGGATGTCTCGGAACGCCGGCGCCTGGAAAAGATGAAGGACGAATTCATCTCCACGGTCAGCCACGAGTTGCGTACTCCGCTCACCTCGCTGCGAGCTTCACTCGGCCTGATCTCGTCGGGAGCTCTCGACCGCCGCCCCGAGAAGCAGCGCCAGATGGTGGAGATGGCCATCGGCAACTGCGACCGGCTGGTGCGGCTGGTGAACGATATCCTCGATTTCGAAAAAATGGAGAACGGGCGCCTGCCCTTGAAATGCGTGCCGGTGCAGGCGGCGGATCTGCTTCGCCGCGCCGCCGATGTGGCCCACTCCGTGGCCA
>DASXGD010000182.1:0-16739 GCA_036489245.1 Occallatibacter sp.
CAATTTCGACACTTCACGCCTGATTCGGGTCCGTCACGCACGCCGCCCCGTGCGTACGCTCCTCCCAGCTCTCCGAAGCGAGTCCGTTCTCGACGCGAACCATGGTGATGCACTCGTCCACTGGGCAAACCAGCGAGCACAGGTTACAGCCGACGCATTCCGTTTCATCCACCCGCGGAATGCGCGCCAGCGGCGTTGGATATGGCCCCAGCGCCGCCAGTTTCAGGGCCCGCTCCTTGCGCGTGACGGGCGTGTTGGTTATCGCGATGCGGCTTTGCGCCTCGCGCTCCGAAGGGACGGAATGCAGTTCGACGGGACCGTCCACAGGACCGGTGACACGGTCGAGATGGATGCACTGGTGTGCGCCGTCCCAGCAGGCAATGTGGCAAAGGTCGCAGCCGATGCACTTCTGCTCGTTGATGCGGGCCACAATCTTGTAGTTAAGGTTGAGATGTTTCCAGTCGGTCACACGGGGGAGCGCGAGCCCGCGAAAATCTTCAATCGCGCTGAAGCCTTTCGAGCGCATCCAGTTCGCAAGACCCTCGGCCATGTCCTCGACGATGCGGTACCCGTAGTGCATGGCCGCGGTGCATACCTGCACGGTTCCGCAGCCGAGCAGTATGAACTCGGCCGCATCGCTCCAGTTGCCGATTCCCCCTATGCCGGAGAGGGGCAGAGCCGAATCGGGATCGGCCATCACCTGCTGCACCATGTTCAGCGCGATCGGCTTCACCGCGGGCCCGCAGTAGCCTCCGTGCGAGCTCTTGCCGTCGACGTTGGGCCGCGGCGTGAAGGTATCGAGATCGATGCCGGTGATGGAGTTGATCGTGTTAATCGCCGACAATCCATCGGCGCCGCCGCGCTTGGCCGCGCGCGCCACGGTGCGAATGTCGGTGATGTTGGGCGTGAGCTTCACCAGTACCGGCGTGCGCGCTTTCTCCTTCACCCACGCGGTAATCATCTCGGCGTACTCCGGCACCTGGCCGACCGCCGAACCCATGCCGCGCTCGCTCATGCCATGCGGGCAGCCGAAGTTGAGCTCGAGTCCATCGGCGCCGGCATCTTCAGAGCGCGCGACGATGTCGTGCCATGCCTCGCGATTCGAGGCCACCATCAGCGACGCAATCACCGCGTGCCGCGGATAGCGCTTCTTTACCTCCGCCATCTCGCGCAGATTTTCTTCGACACTCCGGTCCGAAATCAGTTCAATGTTGTTGAAGCCCATGATCCGCTGCCCGTTCCAGTCCGTGGCCGAGTAGCGCGAACTCACGTTGGTAACCGGTTCGCCGATGGTCTTCCACACCGCACCGCCCCAGCCGGCGTCGAAGGCGCGCATGATCTGCTCGCCGCAATTGGTGGGAGGCGCGGAGGCCAGCCAGAAGGGATTAGGCGAATCGATACACCCCGCAAAGCCGCGCACACGAAGGTCAGGCTCAAGCTTGGACATGACTGGCCTCCGCCTGCTGAATCATCGCCAGCGCAGCGCGTTTCCCGTCCGCCACCGCATCCACAACCTCCCGGCCGCCGTTCACGCAATCGCCCCCGGCATAGTAACGCGCGTTACCGGTTTTTCCGGTAGCCGGATCAATAACAATGCGGCCGTCGTGGATCTCGATCTGGCGGAATTGCTGCATCAGCGCGGACAACGGCGATTGCCCGATGGCGGGCACCACCATGTGGCAGGAGATCGTCGATTGCGAATCGGGGACCTGGACCATGGTCATGCCTACCTGCTGCACCTGCACCGTGTCGAGCAACAGGCGGCCGTGGGCGTCGGGACGGATGCCCAGCGGCACTCTCCGCCACAGGAACTGCACGCCCTCCTGCTTGGCGTGTTCGTATTCGAAATGGAATGCGGAGATGTCGCTCTCCCCGCGCCGATAGAGGACGTAGACGGTTTCCGCACCGAGTCGGCGCGCGGCGTTGGCGGCGTCGATGGCCGTGTTGCCGGCACCCACAACCACCACGGTACCCTCGATGCCATGCAAGCGCCCGGTTTTGTACGCAGCAATCAAGGCCAGAGCATTGATCACCCGTTCGTGGTCCTCGCCGGGCACCCCTAGGCGCTGCATGGCGCCCAGGCCAACACCAAGGAAGATGATGTCGAATTCCGACTCGAGCTTTTCGAGCGCCTGGGTCGAATCGATCACCGATCCAAAGCGAAACTCCACACCCATGCGGCGAATCAACTCCGCTTCGCGCAGGCTCTCGGCGACCCGCAGTTTGTATTCGGCCACACCGTAGGTGTTCAAGCCGCCGGGCAACGCCCGCCGTTCGACAATGGTGACCGAAGCGCCGTGGCGGCGGAGTTCCGCGGCACACGCCAGGGACGCAGGCCCCGCGCCGATGCAGGCGACGCGGAGGTCCCGCCGCGCCGGCGGACTGGAGAGCAGGTCTTCGCCGGAGGAATGAAAGGCATCCATCGCGTGACGCTGCAGCAACGCGATCTGGATGGGATCGCGATTGTAGCGGTGCATAACGCACGCACCCTCGCAGAGGACTTCGACCGGGCAGGCGCGCGCACAACTGCCGCCGAGTACGTTGGCGTCGAGGATGCGCAGCGCAGAACCCCGCACGTTGCCCGTGGCGATGCGCTTGATGAAGCCGGGGACGTCGATGTGCGTGGGGCAGGCTGCGGTGCAGGGCGCGTCAAAGCAGTAGAGGCACCGATGCGCCTCGACCAGGGCGGCCTGCGGCGCGAGCGGCGGCTTGATTTCGCCAAAGCGCTCGCGCAGCAGCGGATCGTCGGGCAGGGTCGCTATGCTCATCAAGACCTCAGGGGAAATGCGTCAGCCCAGTTTCAGATTCTATAGAGCAGTCCTTTGAAATCAGGAAGCAACAATGGGTCCATAAAGGTCAGGGCGTCGGTCTCGGAAGAATTGCCAGGTTCGCCGCACCTCTGCGATCTCGTCGAGGTTCAGGTCCGCGGTCAGCACTTCATCGCGATCGCGCGCGGCCTGGGCAATGATCTGGCCCCGTGGGTTGGCGAAGTAGCTCGATCCATAAAACTCGCCGATATTCCAGGGAGGCTCGGTGCCCACGCGATTGATGGCGGCAATGAAATAGCCGTTGGCGGCTGCGTGCGCCGGCTGCTCCAGTTTCCAGAGGTATTCGCTCAGGCCGGCCACCGTGGCCGACGGGTTGAAGACGATCTCGGCGCCATTCAGTCCCAGGCAGCGCGCGCCTTCGGGGAAATGCCGGTCATAGCAGATGTACACGCCGATCCTGGCAAATCCAAGCTCAAAAACCGGGTAGCCAAGGTTTCCGGGGCGGAAGTAAAACTTCTCCCAGAACCCAGGCGCGACGTGGGGAATATGCGTCTTGCGGTATTTGCCGAGGTAGTTCCCTTCGTTGTCGAGGACCGCAGCGGTGTTATAGAAGATGCCTTCCTGCTCCACTTCATAAACCGGCACCACCATCGCGATTTTCAGTTCTTTGGCGAGCGACTGCACGAGGCTCACCGTGGGGCCGCTAGGAACCGGTTCGGTAGTTTCATACCACTTCACCGACTGCTCGGCACAGAAGTAGGGTCCGTTGAAGATCTCCTGGAGGCAGACCACCTGGGCGCCGTCGGCTGCGGCCTTGCGAATCAGGTCGAGATGCTTGTCGATCATGGCCTGCTTCTGAATCGCGAGCGGCTCGGTGGCAGGCACTGCGTTGGACGCCTGGATGATGGAACAGCGAACGATGCGGGGCATGGTTTCCCGGCTCCAGTCGAACGGGGTGTGAGTCTTTGACGTTAAAGCATGGCGGCGGGATGGGCAATGGGTTAGTTGCCGTTTGGGGTTACGGAATGGGGATGCAGGCCCGGAGCGATCGGACGGTTGAGGTGGCCGCGCCAGTCCGCATAGGGAAAAGCTTGTCTCGCGCCCCCGGCGGCCGGCTAGTCAGCCTCTTCGAGCGCTTTCAGCAACTCTTCGGCATCCGTAATTGGGGGAAGGCAGGTCCGTCCGCGGCAAACGATCGTATACACCTCCGCCCCCTTGGGCTTCGGGACCTCGAGCAACATCTCCGCCAGGGCCTCGGGGATTCCTCCCGGTACCAGGCGGAATGGGGCCACCCGCATAACGGTCTTGTTGACGCCGTAGCGGGCGACGGCCATCGCTTCGAGGCGCGCGGCTTCGGGCCCCGAGCCGACCACCACGATCTGCAACGGATCGAGCATCAGCCGTTCCAGCGCCAGGCCGTAGCTGCCCGCGTACAAACCGAAATGCCCCACCACGCCCGAAAAAGACGAGAGGGTGTCCTCGGCGATTTCCTGGTACTCATCGTGACCGGAAAGCGCCTCGAGTCGCAGAAGGGCCGAAGCAGCGGTGGGATTGCCCGCCGGCGTCGGTGAATCCTGCAGCGGCTTGCGGCGGGCCGACAGCGCTCCCAGAGGAACAGCTCCGACGGCGGCAGGAGAGGGCGTGTCGAAAAAAGCGCCGGCGGTGCGATCGTAGAATCGCGCAATCATGGCGTCGGCAAGTTTTCGGCCCGCGTGGTAGAACTCCATCCGTCCGCTCGCCAGCCAGCCATCAATGCAGGCGTGAATCGTGAAGGCGTAATCGTCGAGATTGCCCGGAATCCGCTCCGGCGGGGCCGCTCCGTCCGCGGCCTTGCGCGCGGGGTAGGCAATCACGTGGTGGAGAATGTTTTCGGCCTTCTCCTTGGGGTAGGCAATCACGTGATGAAGAAGGTCTTCGCCGCTCCAGGCCTCGGCGAGCAGCCTGCGCAGCGTGAGCAGCGCGAAATCGCGCGCCGATTCCATGCGCAGAACCCGGGCCGCCTCGAGGTAAGCCGTAACCGCCATTGCATTCCAGCCGGTGTAGAGGGTGCGGTCGATAAACGGAGTGGGGCGCTCGGCGCGGGCGGCCATCAGTTTGGAGCGCGCTGACTGAATAATGGCGCTCAGTTCATCGACCGGCTTTCCCATTTCTGCGGCAAGGTCTTCAAGCGACTTCTTTCGGTGCAGGACATTCTTGGCCGGATTGTGGTGCATGTCGCCCAGTTCGCCTATGTCGTAGTAGCGGCCGGCAGCCTCCAGCTCCGCGGGATCGAGTTCGGCGCGTGCTTCGTCGAGGGTCCAGGTGAAGTAGTCCCCATCATCGTCGAGGTCGATGTCGGCGTCCTGCGAGGCAAAAAAGCCGCCCCGGTCGCGATCGGTCATGGTGCCGTCGAGCCACGCAATCATCTCTTTTGCCGTGGCCAGGAAGTCTTCACGCACAAAGCTCTGGAAGCCGTGGATGTAATTGCGCAGGAGCTCGGTGTTGTCGTAGAGCATCTTCTCGAAGTGGGGAACGATCCAGCGCTCATCGACGCTGTAGCGATGAAATCCGCCCGCAAGCTGGTCATAGACGCCGCCCTTGGCCATCCGGTCAAGGGTGGTAATGAATGCGTCGCCTGCCTGTTCGTTGTCGCGGTTCATGGCGATTTCAAGAAGCAGGTCGAGGGCCGCCGGATGGGGGAACTTGGGCTGCGATCCGAAGCCGCCGTTGCGGGGATCGAACTGGGACAGGATGGACCCCGCGATCTTGTCCACCAGGGCGAGGGAGAGATCGCCGCGCGAGGCGAAGCTTTCGTTGTGTTCAATGGCCGCCATCACGCTCGTGGCCGACTCCAGCGCCTCCTCGCGTCGCTCCTTCCACACCTGCGACATGGTGAGCAGAACGCGGCCAAATCCGGGGCGCCCATAGCGATCGTCGCGAGGAAAATAGGTTCCGCCGAAAAAGGGACGTCCGTCGGGGGTGAGGAAGCCGGTCAGCGGCCATCCGCCCTGGCCGCTGATGGCGGAGACCGCCGCCTGGTAGCGCGCATCGACGTCGGGGCGCTCGTCGCGATCGACCTTGACGGCCACAAAGTGTTCATTGATGATGGCGGCCATTTCGGGGTCTTCGTACGATTCCCGATCCATGACGTGGCACCAGTGGCACCACACCGCCCCGATATCGAGCAGGATGGGCTTGTTTTCGGCCTGGGCGAGGGAAAAAGCTGCATCGCCCCAGGGATGCCATTGCACCGGCTGGTGGCGCGCAGTGCGAAGGTAGGACGAGGCCGAGTGTTCCAGCAGGTTCGAAACGGCATTGGGGGGGGAAACTTCCTCGCGCATGGGCTGAGAATAAATGGATTGTCTCCCGCACCGCCACGTGATTAAGCTGGAAGCAGCTATAAAAGAATAGGACCCGACTTCAGACGGGGATGGGCAACTCATACACAACAGGCGACATCGTATACACGTTTGTTGACTCCCTTTGGACACCTTTGACCTGCCGGCACGCCGCGGGAGCCGCACGACGTGCGCAGCGCTCGCGGCACGATAATCCGGAGACTGAGACTCATGGACAGTGAGTTTGCAGGACTCGATGCCCCCGCGGCTCTCGAGCCCGAACGGCAATTACCAAAAATGAGCGAACTGGTGCGGTCTTTCGACTGGGGGACCACCGCGCTGGGCGATCCCGCGTTCTGGCCGCCGGGGCTCAAGACCACTGTCCACATTCTGCTGACCTCGCGTTTTCCCATGTGGATGTTCTGGGGGCCGGGACTTACCGTCCTCTATAACGATGCCTATGCCCGCACCACGCTGGGCAAGAAACATCCCTGGGCGCTGGGCAAGCCGGCCAACCTGGTCTGGCCGGAGATATGGAAGGATGTCAGCCCTCGCATCGAGCGAGTGCTCGAAACCGGGGAAGCCTCGTGGGATGAAGCTTTGCCGCTGATTCTCGAGCGCAGCGGCTATCGCGAAGAAACCTACCACACGTTTTCCTACAGCCCGCTCGTGGGGCCGGACGGCGAAAATGCGGGCATGCTGTGCGTGGTCATGGAAGACACCGACCGCGTGCTGGGCGAGCGGCAACTGGCTTCGCTGGGCACCCTCGCGGCCACCCTGGTTGATGCCAACACCCGGGCTGAAGTATTCGCCGCCATCGAACGCGGCCTCGAGAACCAGAAAGATATCCCCTTCGCGGTGGTGTATTTATTCGATGAAACCTCCAGCCGACTCAGGCTGGTAGCACGATCCGGCATAGAGGCGGGTCATGCGGCCGCTTGCGACGAGATCGTTCTCGGGTCAGGCAATTGCCCGTGGCCGATCGACGCGCTCACGTCGATCACGCCGGTTACCGTCGAAAACATTGCCGGGTTGTTCTCCAACCTGCCTCTGGGCGTCTGGGACCGGCCTCCGGAGAGCGCACGCATGGTTCCCTTCTCGCGCAAGGGGCAGGACGCGCCGGCGGGAATCTTTATTGCAGGAGTAAATCCATACCGTCACCTGGACGCGAGCTTCGCCGGGTACCTCGATCTGATCGCGGGCCAGATCGCCGCCAGCATCACCAATGCCGAGGCGTTCGAGGAAGAAAAAAAGCGCGCCGAGGCCCTTACCGAGCTGGACCGTGCCAAGACTTCGTTCTTCAGCAATGTGAGCCACGAGCTGCGCACCCCGCTCACGCTCATCCTGGGTCCCGTTGAGGATGCACTCACCAGCCAGAGCACGCTTGAGCCGGCGGCCGTCGAGATGCTCCACCGCAACGCGCTGCGCCTTCTGAAAATGGTGAACGGGCTGCTCGATTTTGTGCGTATCGAGGCGGGGCGGCTGCATGCGTCGTATGAGCCGACCGACCTCTCGCTTTTCACTGCACAACTGGCCAGCGTGTTTCGTTCCGCCATGGAACGGGCCGGGCTGGAACTGACCGTGGAGTGTCCTCCCCTGCCGGAGCCGGTCTACGTGGACCGGGATATGTGGGAGAAGATCGTGGTGAATCTTCTTTCCAATGCGGTGAAATCCACGTTCGACGGCGAGATCCGGGTCTCGATTGTCAGTGACGGCACTTCGGCGCAGCTGGAAGTGCGAGACACCGGCACCGGGATTTCGGAACGCGAATTACCCCACATCTTTGAGCGGTTCCGGCGCGTGGAGGGCGCGCGGCGCCGCAGCCACGAGGGCACCGGGATCGGACTGGCGCTGGTGAAGGAACTGGTGGAAATGCACGCCGGCGCCATCGCGGTTGAAAGCATCGAGGGAATGGGGAGCACGTTCCGCGTCAGGGTCCCGTTCGGCAAAGAGCATTTGCCCCGGGAGCGCGTAGTCGACGACACCGTCAACCCCGTGGTCCTGCAGGGATCCGCCGTGGCGTATGTGCAGGAAGCGATCGGATGGCTGGCGGGAGCCAATCCGCTGGCCGAAGAAATCACCGATGCCGAAGCCGCGGACCATCGAACCGACGCGCCAGGCCGCGCGGAACACAGGCCGACGGTCCTGTTGGTGGACGATAACGCCGACATGCGGGAGTACGTGCGGGGACTGTTGAGCGGGCGATTCGACGTGGTTTCCGCCGCAAATGGCAGAGCGGCGATGGAGTTGACCGAACGGTTCCATCCCGACCTCGTGCTGACCGACGTGATGATGTCGGAGATGGACGGCTTTGCCCTGCTGACTGCGCTACGCCAGAGCCCGGCGATGCGCCTCGTGCCGGTAATCATGCTCTCGGCGCGGGCCGGGGAAGAGTCTCGCATTGAGGGGCTGGACGCCGGCGCCGACGACTACCTGACCAAGCCGTTTTCGGCCCGGGAGCTGATCGCGCGGGTCGAAGCGCAGTTAAAGATGGCGCGCCTGCGGAAGCACGCCTGGGAACAGGAAGCGGTCTTGACGCAGGAGATTCGGCAGGCCCGCCAGTTCGCCTGGGAAGCCCTGGAGCACATTCCGGATTCATTTGCCACCCTGGACCGGGACTACAAGGTGACGTACATGAATCCCGCCGCGGCAGCCGTCACCGCGCCTTCGGGAATTCCCCACACCGGCCGGCGTCTGTGGGACCTGTATCCCATACTGCTGGGCACCCCCGTGGAGCAACAATTCCGTCGCGCGATGGAAGAGCGAATCCCCGTCGAGTTCGAGCAGTACTTCCGCAACGATCATTCGGAACACTGGTTTCACTTCCAGGTATACCCGCAGCCCGGCGAGGGAGTGACGGTTTACATGCGCGAAAACACCGACGTGCGGCGGACCGAACAGGCGCTGCGGCGCACCGAACAACTGGCAGCCGCGGGAAGGCTCGCCGCCAGCATCGCGCATGAGATCAACAATCCTCTCGAAGCGGTGACCAACCTGCTGTACCTGGTCAAGATGGACGACACCCTGAACGGCCAGTCGAAGGACCTGCTCGAGGTGGCCGACCGGGAGCTGCAGCGGTTATCCCACATCACTTCGCGCAGCCTCAAGTTCTACCGTCAGCGCACCGCCGCGAGCCTTACGCCGCTTGATGAACTCCTCGAGTCGGTGTTGTTCTTCCATGAAACCGAGGTCAAGCTGCGCGGCATTGACATCCATCGGCGCTACCGCCCCGCACCCCCCGTTTTCTGCCTCGCAGGCGAAATTCAACAGGTATTTACAAACCTGATCAGCAACGCTCTCGAAGCCGTCGGTGAAAAGGGCCGGATGTACCTGCGTGTCCGGCCGGCCACCGATCCCGAAGACACGGAAGGGGTCGCCGTGACCGTGGCCGATTGCGGAACGGGCATGGACCGGTTCACGATCGATCGGCTCTTCCATCCCTTCATGACCACCAAGGGAGAGTCGGGAACGGGTCTCGGGCTGTGGGTGTCCAAAGGGATTGTGGACAAGCATCATGGAATCATCCGGGTTCGCAGCAAGAAGGGATTCGGCTCAGTGTTCCGCATGTTTCTGCCCCTCGATGCGACGGCGAAATCGGAAACCGGCAGTGCCCCGGCCTGATTCCGACCCCCGCCTTTGCAAAGTTCGTTCCTCAAATCGGCACAAAGTTTACAGTTATCTGCCGGAGGGTCTTTCCGAGCGGACTATGCGCGCTCGGTTTGACTGTCTCCGTTCGCGCATCAACGAAATGACCACGTGGTGACAACTACCTGACAAGCGCCGGCTGGGGCTCCGGCTATGGTTGGCACGGTGCCGGGACAACGATCGGATTCCCGGCGAAACCCCACCGTCCACCCATAACCACAACAGACGCAAAGGAGTCCCATGGTTAGCACAGAGATGTGGATATATGCGCGGCGCAGCAGCCTTGCCTTGGTCGCCGTGTTCTCATTAGCGACCGTTCTCACCGCACAACCCACCCAGCACTACACGCAAACCAATCTGGTCTCGGATATGCCTGGCGTAGCCGCTACCACCGACCCGAACCTCGTCAATGCGTGGGGCATGTCGCGCAGCTCGGGCAGCCCATGGTGGATCTCCGACAACGGCCCGGGGCTGGCAACGCTTTATACCGGCACGGGCGCCGCCGCATCCCTGGTCGTGACGATTCCGGGGGCCGACGGCGGCGGCGGCACACCCACCGGCCAGGTTTTCAATGGCACCAATGACTTCCAACTCACGCCTGGAAACCCGGCACGATTCATTTTCGTCACCGAAGACGGTACGGTCTCGGGATGGAACCCGGCCGTAAACGCGACCGTTGCACAAATCAAAGTCAATACCCACAGCGCCTCGGTTTTCAAGGGCATGGCTCTTGCAACTGCCGGCACCGCGTCGGGGGCCATGGCGAATTACCTCTATGTGGCCGACTTCCGCAAGGGCCATGTGAACGTCTACGACACGAACTTCCATCGCGCCCACCTGGACGACGATGCGTTTGAGGATGAATCCATTCCCCGGGGCTTCGCTCCGTTTAACGTTCAGAACATCGGAGGAAACCTGTATGTGGCATTCGCCCAGCCGGACAGCGCCAAGCACGACGAGGTCGATGGCGCCGGGCTGGGCTACGTGGATGTATTCAGCCCCAGCGGGCGGCTCCTGCATCGCCTGCAGCACGGGCAATGGTTCAATGCGCCCTGGGGCATGGCCCAGGCGCCCACCGACTTCGGCGCCAACAGCCACAACATCCTGGTAGGGCAGTTCGGCAGCGGGCTGATTCTTGTCTTCGATCCGGTCACCGGCCAGTTCAAAGGTCCGCTCTATAATTCAACCAACACGCCAATCGTCATCGATGGACTGTGGGGCATCGCCTTCGGTGGTGGAACTACGTCCGGTCCGTCGAACACCCTGTTCTTTACCGCCGGGCCGAATGGCGAACAGGACGGACTCTTCGGCACCATCACAGCGGTTGAAAACGTGCTGGGCGGCGACCTGTAAACTGCACCCCCCACCAAAAGATCGAGCATGGTCGACTCTTTTTCGAGCTCTCCTCAGCTCGTCGGCCAGTAGAAGGGCCGCCCCATTCGCAGGGGGCGGCCCTGTTATGTAGGGACCTTGCTTGAGAGCGATACGCGCACAGACAGGATTGGCATAGAATTGCGGGTGTCGAGCGAAGCCGAACCGGCGCAGGTATGCACTTGGCCGAACCCGGTAAGCTCGCCACAGCCCCTGAATTCGGCTTTCTCATCGAGGCAAGGCGTGATTCGCACTTGGGCGTTGGTCGGAGTATTGGTTGGCCTGGCGCCTCAGGCATGGGCGGCCCGCTCCGTATCCGTGGCGGAGTTGGAACGAGTGCTGGCTTCATCCCAAAGCCTGCCCGATGGTGAACTGGCCGCGCAGCTTTCCGATCTTCAATTGACCGAGCGATTGAGCTGGGCTCGGCTGACGCGCTTAAGGGCAGCGCTCGGGGGCGCGAAATCGCAACGTGCGCTGCTGGGCCTGGCAGACCGCTCCGCATTCCTCGAACCTCCCGCCGGGGAGATTCCGGACCGGGCCGCGCCCGATGTCGCCGAGCAGCGCCGGATCCTGGGCCTGACGGCGACTTACGTAAGAAATGCGATTCCCCAGTTACCGCGCTTCTATGCAACGCGCACCACAACCCACTTCGAGAACACCCCCGGGGGCGGCGATGAAACACCGGGGAGCGAAGGCAGCTCGCTGCATGCCGTTCAGATTTCCCTGACCACCGTGCACTATCGCGATGGCCAGGAAATCGTGGAACCCGGCCCCGTCAAAGTGGAGAAGACAAAGCAGCGCGAGCACGGACTCAGAACCTGGGGCGCCTTCGGCCCGGTGCTGGGACTCGTACTTGTGGATGCGGCCCAAAACAAGCTGGAATGGGGTCACTGGGAGCAAGGCGCGAGCGGGCCTCTGGCTGTGTTTCGTTATGCCGTACCCTGGGACAAGTCGCACTACGAGGTCCGCTACTGCTGCGTTGCGGCGTCGTACGGGTTGGAGAGCCAATCGTTCGAGGAGATGAGCGGCTATCACGGCGAGATGGCGGTAGATCCCGCCACCGGGATCATTGCCCGCCTGACGGTCGAAGCAGAACTGGAGGCCAGCGATCCCATTTCGCGCGCGGCAATAGCAGTGGAGTACGGTCCGGTCGAGTTGGGCGGTTCCATCTATAACTGCCCTTCGCGGAGTGTCTCGATCTCGGTCGCCAAAACCATTCGCAACATGCAGGACCCAAGCGGGCGTAGCTGGCGGACCATGGGTCCGCGGCAGATGCTGCTGAATCACGTTGACTTCGACCAGTACCACATGTTCCGCGCCCAGACGAGGGTGCTTTCGGACAGCGAAGAGCGTTCCGCCGGGCTGGCTCCCGATGCGACGCTGCCCGGTACGCAGCCCGTCGAGACAGCCCCCTCGGAAGAAGAGCTTGCCGACGCTCCGGTCCCGGCACCGTCGCCGGCAAACAGCCTCGCTCCGCCGGCGAACGGCGCGCCAGCTGCGGCGGGCGGAGAGCTTCCCGAGATCACCACCGCCGAGGCTACGGGTTTGCCCGAGGGATCGGCCGGCGCATCCGGGCAGGGCGGGAATGCGGCGAGCGGTTTGACGCTGCACATCAACGCCCGCCTGGTGGACGTGAACGTAGTGGCCCTGGACAAGAAGGGCCGTCCCGTCGCCGACCTGAAGCCGGAAAACTTCGAGGTTTACGACAACGGGGTACGGCAGAACGTGAGTATGTTCCGCCAGGCCAGTGCCATACCCCCGGCCCCGGCCGCGGCGCCGGCGGCGCTGTCCGCCATGGCGGGCGACGGGCAGACATTCTCCAATCGCGCCGCGAAGGAGGCGCAACCCAGGGCCGTTGAAGGCAACACCATCATCCTGCTGCTGGATGGAAGCAATCTCGCTTGGGCCGATTTTGCCGTGGTCCGCGAACAGACGATGCGCTTCCTCAAGTCGTTGCCTCCCAACGAGCGGGTGGCTCTGTACGCCATGCGCTACCACGGTTTCGAGGTCCTCGAAGAAGCGACGGCCGACCACAACCTGGTCGCAACCCGCCTGTCAAGTTGGGGACCCGCCGCCCAGGATCTGGCCAACGCTCAGGATGAGGAGATGCGCCACCGCCAGCAGATCGAGACCGTGCACAGCCCCGAAGACATGCTGAACGTGAACGGGAATTACACCCTCGACACCGACTCGCAGGGCGAGGCGCTCGACCCCAAGCTGCGCGAACTTGGAAGCCGTCCGGGCCCGATTGCAATGTCCGTGCTCGGCAACGTGGCCCATCACCTGGCCGCGCTTCCGGGGCACAAGAGCCTGGTGTGGATTACCAGCGACAATGTACTGGTCGACTGGACCCGGTCCTCGATCACCATCGAGAAGACAAGCAAGTACATCGAGCCCGCGGCCCTGCGCACCCAGGAGGCAATGAACAACGCCCACGTAAGCGTCTATCCGCTCGATGCTTCGAGGCTCGAAGCGAACGTGATCAATGCCGACATCGGCAACCGCAACGTGGAACTCACTCCGACATTCCAGAAGCCCCCGGGCGTCGAAGCCCAGCAGGAGGGCCCGGAAGCAACCGCCACTGGCGATACGAACCCCTACATTCAGAATCGCCAATTCGGTTCCGGCGGACGCCTTTTGGCGCAGATGCAGCAGGACATGCATCCCATCCAGGGTGTATTTCGCGAGGTGGCAGATGCCACCGGCGGGCGCCCGCTGCGCCGTTCCAGCGACATCGCCGGACAGCTGAATAGCGTTGTCTCCGATGGCAGCGCCACCTATCTCCTCGGGTTCACTCCCAGCCAGCCCGCCGACGGGCAGTATCACCTGCTGACGGTAAAGATGGTCGGACGGCGCTATGTCGTTCTCCGCTATCGCACCGGTTACAAATACGACAAGGAACCGATGAGCCTCAAGGATCGATTCGCGCAAGCCGTCTGGGAGCCGGTGGATGCGTGCGACATCGGGGTCAGCTCCAGGGCGGTCACCGACGCCGCGGGACATGCCCTGCGCGTAACCGTTGCCGGCTCAGACCTCGACCTGTCCGAACAAAACGACGTATGGACGGGAAAGCTCGATATCTTCCTGGTGCAGCGCGATGCCACCCGGCAACACGCCAGGGTGACGGGGAAAACGGTAGGCCTGCGCCTGAAGCCGGCGACCTACCAGCATGCGATCAAGGAAGGCCTTTCGTTCGATGAGCGGATCGACTCGCCGCCGGTCACCGGCTCGCTCCGCGTGGTCGTCGTCGACGTGAACTCGGGGCACCTGGGCTCGGTGACGGTGCCCACAGCGGCACTCGAGGCGACGCGATGAAACGACTCCTCGGCCTGATTCCCTTCGCCTTCGCAATCGCCGCGAGTTACGCCGCGGGGCAGTCGCCTGCGGCGGGGTCGACACCTGTTCTTCCAACGGCGAGCCAGGCTGCGCCGTCCGCTCCGGCAGAGCCGGTCGATCTCAAGGACGCGCACACCGTGCGACTCGACGTCGTCGTAACCGACAAGTCCGGGACTCCTGTCAAGGACCTCAAGGCGGAAGATTTCACCCTTCTCGACAATAAGCAGCGGAAAACCGTTTCGGTCGAGGAAGCGGGTGGGACAAGCCAGGCAGGGGAAAATACCGTCGAGGCATACGTGGTGATCGACACCATCAATCCGCAGGAATCGACAATCGCCAGCGAGCGCCACGATCTTACCGCATACCTCGAGCATGCAGGCACTCTGCCGATTCCAACGTCGCTGGTGTTCCTGACCACCGACGGGCTCAAGATCCAGGGCCAGTCCACCCGCGACGCCAAAATCCTGCTCGCCAACCTTCAGAGCAATCCGACCAGTCTCCGCACATTTGTCAATTCTGGATACTTCAGCTCCGAGGCGCTGCGCGAAAAATCCCTGATGGCCATGAATGTGCTGGCGGTCAAGCTGGCCAGGAAGCCGGGAAGAAAACTGGTGATCTGGGTGAGTCCGGGCTGGGCCGAGTTCATCTTCCAGAGTTCGCGGATGTCGCGCAAGGACCAGGAAGAGCTGTTTTCCTATGAGGCGGCGCTCTCCGTGGCGCTGCGCGCGGCGCGCATGACGCTCTACAGCGTGGACCCGAACGGAGCCGAATGTGTCACGTGCAGCCGTAACAGCTATTACAAGAATTATCTGAAGGGGCCCTATGCGCCCAAGGATGCCGATCATAACGATCTGCTGCTGCAGGCGCTGGCGGCGAAGACCGGGGGCAATGTTGTCACCGGGAACAACAACATCGCCGCCATGATTGACGACTGCCTGGCGGACGCGCAGCATTACTACGTCTTGACGTTCGAAGCGCCCGCGAGCGCTCGGGAAACGACATTCCACGAGATCAAGGTGCAGGTTGACAAACCCGGAGCACAGGTCCGCACGCGCACGGGCTATTACATGCTGGCCCCGGCTGAGGCGGCAAAAACGAAACCGTGATCGGGCCGCAATTCCGCGCTGCCCTCGTTCCACTCCATGCAAGAAAACGGGCCACCCCATAGCAGGAGCGGCCCGTTCCGTTTTTCCCCAGGCAGATGATCCGGCAGGCTACCGGGCGCCGGCCATCGAAGGCCGCGTGTCCAGTTTGCCGCTGGCGTAACCCTTGGCCATCTCGGACAAAGGAATGGCACTGTAGTCGTTGGCGTGACCGGCCTGGCCGAATTCCCGCATGCGTTCGGCTACGACCTTCTTCATGGCATCGCGGGCGGGCTTCATGTAGTCGCGGGGGTCGAACTTCTCCGGGGACTCCCAGAGCACCTTGCGAATCGCGCCGGTCATGGCCAGGCGATTGTCGGTGTCCACGTTGATCTTGCGCACCCCGTTCTTGATGCCCAGCTGGATCTCCTCAATGGGCACGCCCCAGGTCTGTTTCAGCTTGCCGCCGTACTGGTTCACGATGTCCTGCAGGTCCTTGGGTACGGACGAGCTGCCGTGCATTACCAGGTGAGTGTGAGGCAGGCGCCGGTGAATCTCGATCAGCACGTCCATCTTGAGCACCGAGCCGTCCGGCTTTTTCGTAAACTTGTACGCGCCGTGGCTGGTCCCGATGGCCAGCGCCAGCGAATCCACCCCGGTGCGCTCGGCAAATTCGACCGCCTGGTCGGGATCGGTGATGTGGTCAAGGCCCGAGCCGCCCGCGCCGTGGCCGTCTTCCACGCCCCCCAGCACTCCGATCTCCCCCTCGACACTGACGCCGCGCTCGTGGGCATAGTCCACCACCTTGCGCGTGACCTCAACGTTCTCTTCAAACGATGAAGGCGTCTTGCCGTCCTCTTTGAGGGAGCCATCCATCATCACACTGGTGAAGCCAAGGGCAATGGCGCTCTTGCAGGTCTCAAAGCTGTTGCCGTGATCCTGGTGCATGGCGAGAGGAATTTCCGGGTGCAGTTCGTTGGCCGCGAGAATCAGGTGGTAGAGGTAGCGGTCCTCCGCAAAAGCCCGTGCACCGCGGCTGGCCTGGATGATAACTGGCGACTTGGTTTCCACCGCCGCACCCATGATCGCCTGAATCTGTTCCATATCGTTGACATTGAAGGCGCCGACGCCATAACCGCCCTTGGCAGCCTCGTCGAGGAGTTGCCGATTAGTGACTAGAGGCATAGAAAATTCTCCTTCTGGTGCGGCTCCAACCGGCG
>DASXGD010000260.1:0-9525 GCA_036489245.1 Occallatibacter sp.
CATACTCATATGCGGCTTTGCGGATATACGTCTTGGCCGCGGTCTTCGTCTTCGGTTGCCACGGATCGGTCGCCGCCACTTTCTCCGCCGCCGTGATCGGCGAAGGAAACACCACCCGCAACACATTCTTCCCCGCGTGCAGATTCGCCTTCACCGGCACCCGCCACACCCTGAACATGTTATCGGCGTCGAGAACTTTGGCGTCGTTCAGGTACACTTCCGCCGCCGCATCCAGTCCGTCGAAAACCAGATCGACATTCGCCCGCCCTGCCATCGCCGCCGGGACGTCGAAGCTCAGTTGATACTCCCAACTCGCCTCATCGATCCACTGCAGCTTGGCCTCGTTGCCGCGAAAGAACGGATCGGGGATGCGCTTGTTGGCCAGCAGATCGAGATGCACGTCGCCCGGTACGGTAGCCGGCAACCACCCACCGTCCGAAGCCTCGCCGGCCGCGGGGCTTTGACGAAACTGCCACCCGTGATCGAGAACCAGCGCCGCATTCGCACTCTGCGCCAATGCCGCATTCGAAAAGAACATCGCTGCCAAACCCGCGCAGCACAAAACTCCCCACGCAACGGCTCTTCGCATGGCCGCATCCTCCATAGCCGCTCGATCTCGTTCTCAACGGCGGCTCAGGTATGTTTTATTCCGGGAATAAGGGTACCACCGGTCACCGAGACAAGCTGTGCCTCAGCACTTGCCTAAAAACTGCTGTCATCCTGAGCGGAGGTCGCGCAGCGACCGGAGTCGAAGGATCTGCGTTTCAACAATCTACGCAAGTTCACATCTCTCCCTCGACCCAACGAACTTACATCCGTATTCCGCCCCCGAGCACCGACCGATACAGCGCCTCCCATTCCTCCGCCTTCCGATCCATGCTGAACCGGGAGCAGATGCGCTCTCGTGCGGCCCGGCCCATCTCCGCCCGCGCCGCGGCCGGCCTTCGCATCGTGGCCACCATCGCCTCTGCCAGCGCATTCGAATCCTTTGCCGGCACAATCGCGCCCGCGTCTCCCACTAACTCGCGTACGCCCCCCACGTCGGTCGCCACCACTGGCCTCTCCATCGCCATCGCTTCTCCAACCGCCAGCGGCATTCCCTCCCACGCCGAACTCAACACAAATCCATCCGCGGCATCGAGCAGCGCCGGAATATCGCGACGCGCTCCGAGCCTGCGCACATGATCGAGTGCGCCGTGGGGCATCGAGATCGCGGCATATGTCTTCTGGTTCCCGTCCGGCGCGCCTCCGGCAATCCACAACTGCGATTGCTTAAGCTGGCGCCACGCCCGCCCGAACGCCTGCATCAGGTTCGCATGATCCTTCGCAACCGTATTGCGCCCCACCATCAGCCACACAAACTCTTCCCCCACGCCCATCTCTTCTCGCGTGGCCCTGCGTCGCTCCGCATCCGGCGTGAACTCGCCCGTCTCGATCCCATTCGTCACCACCACGCATTTCGATCGTGATACAGCCTTCATCCTGACGTAGCGTTCCGCCACCGCCTCGCTCACCGCCGTCACGCGATCCGCAAGCCCGTCGCTCAGCCGGTACGCCAGCATGCGCGGCCATCCGCCCTCATACACGTTGTGAATCGTGGATACAAGCGCCGCCCGCCGATCGTTCAGCTTGAACGCGCGCCCTAGCATGTTTCCATGAAAGTTATGGCTGTGAATCAGGTCCGGCCGAAAGCCGCGAAGGAACGCAACCCCTCGCCGCAAGCCCGCCATCAGGCTCGCCGCATTGTTTATGTCCAGGTGCACTACGTCGAGATTCGTTGCGAAGCCATCGCGCTCCTGGGGTCGAAGCACCACCAGCGCCACCGCATGTCCGCGCGCCGCCATGCGCTGCGCAAGCCCCGCCACCTGTCGCTCTGTGCCGCCCACGGCCAGCGAGTTAAGCACATACACGATGCGCATGGTATCCGCGATCCAATGCTGGATTTTGGATTGATGATACCCCTTGGCGGGCTTACTCCGCGGCCTTTTGCGCGTACCACCGGCTTACCAACGTATCCAGCGCCAACAGCCCCGGGCCGAGAATCATGATCAACAACGCCGCAAACCAATACGTGTATGGACCGGCGCCGTAGAAATCCTCTGACTTCGAGAAAATATGAGAGAAGTTCGTGCGGTCATCAGGCACGCTCAAAAAGGCCACCGTCATGTTGATGAACAGCACCAGCGAAACCAGCCGGGAGCCCAGCCCGGCCGCGAAGAGAATCCCGCCCACCAACTCGACCAGCGCCACCAGCAGCGCCGTCATCCCCGGCGCCGGTAACCCCAGGCTCGTAAAGAACCCAGTCACCTTGTCGAGATGCGTGAGCTTGCCCCAGCCGTCGGTCCAGAACTGCCAGCCCCAGTACAGGCGAATCGCCAGCAGCAGCGGGCTCCGCAGGCTGTTCAGCACCAGGCACAGAGCTTCATAACACGTGGCGAACAAGTCGGCCAGCTTTCGCATGCTTCCCTTCTAACTTTGAATCAACTCTTCCAGATCCGGCGCACAGATCCACCCCAATTCCGCCCACGCCGTGAACCACTCCCGCACCCGGGCCGGTCTCCGGGCCTCACCAATCCGCGACTCCGCAAACCCGCTCTCCAACGCCTCAATCAGCGGCCTGCCCTCGCGGATCGCCGTCAGGGTAACGAATTCCTCGCGCTCCAGGCGCCGATAGTACACATTGAAGTCCACGCGATGCGCGGCCACCCACGTCGCCCGCCGCCGCAGCCTCGGCAACCGCGCCGGGGCTTCATTGTCGTCTTCGTGCTTCACGCCCGCCTCGCTGGTCTGCCGCTTGTCGCTCTGGTGCAGCGCCAGCACGATCTCGTCCGCCGGATAGGCAAGCGACAGCAATCGCACGTGCGGCTGCAGCGCCAGCCGCGATCCGCCATCGAGCGTCGTAATCTGATCCAGTGTCAGCGGCGTGTGCTCCCCATTGTCGAACGCCTCTACAAACGCCCACTCCACACGGGCGACCTCGACCGCAAGCGCATGCCGGCGTCCCGCCCACTCCGGATGCTCGCCCAGCCACTCCACCAGCTTCGATCCAAGATTGCGCAACGTAAACGAACGGCTCGGATGCGCGCTCAGATAGGCGACAGACATGGCCTCGAACCGGCTCCCGCCCAGCACCGCGCGCAGCCCGGGGAAGTCCTCCGCCAGTGCGCCCAGCACTCGGAACCAGTATTGCCGGTTGTAAATCTCCAGCCGCTCAAACGCACTCAGCCGGCTGTTGGAAGCGACGAACGCCGCCGCCACCTCCGTCATTGCCCGCCCGTCCGGAGCGGTCGCCCGCATCGTCTCATCGGCCGTCAGCGGCATCATCACGGCCGCCGCCATGGCCCGCTGCACGTCAATTAGACTCATCGCGGGCAAACTCACCTCGGGAAGCCTCGTCGCATCGCCACTCATGACTCCGCTCCCGCCAGCGCGCCAGCGTATCGTTGGAGATACCGTTCCGCCTTCTTCGCCTCATTGTGAACTTCGTCAAAGCTCGGAATGTGATCGTCCCACTCCAGCAGCGTCGGCGTCGGCCCGCAGCGCTCGATCGCCCGCGCATACAGTTCCCACACCGGGTCGATCACCGGATGATCGTGCGTGTCCAGAATGTACTTCTCGTACTTCGAATGACCTGCGATATGAACCTGCGCCACCCGCTCCGCCGGGACCGCATTGACATAGTCCATCGGGTTGAACTCATGGTTCACCGACGAAACGTAGATATTGTTCACGTCCAGCAGGATCCCGCAATCGGCCCGCTCCACCACCTCGGTCAGGAACTCCCACTCCGTCATTTGCGACCCTGTGAACGCGGCATAGCTGCTCACGTTCTCCACGGCCACCGGGACCTCCAGAAAATCCTGCACGCTGCGCACCCGTTCGACGATGCGCTCCACAGCCTCCCATGTATAAGGCAGCGGCAGCAGATCGTGCGTATACCTTCCGTCCACGCTGCCCCAGCACAAATGATCGCTGAGCCAGGGTGTCTTCGTCCGACGCACCAGCTCTTTCAGTCGCCGCAGGTGCTCCGGATCGGGAGCCGTCACCGAGCCGAAATACATTGAGACGCCATGCTGCACCACGCGGTACTGTTCCAGAATCTGGTCCAGCACGTGCAGCGGCCGGCCCGCGTCGATCATGAAATTCTCTGAAATGATCTCGAACCAGTCCACCACCGGCTGGCGCGAAAAAATGTGACGGTAGTGCGGGATGCGCAGGCCAATCCCTACGCCGTGATTGGAAAACGCATTGAATCGATTACCTGGCATATGAGTCCATCGGTAAAGAAGAGTTCGGGTTTTCGTGCGACGGTCAGGCGACAGAGTGGGAAACCGCAGGCCAGGGTCCGCTACAGGCACGTTTCATCGCGGATTCCCCCTCTTGCACGTGCAATCGCATTCGCGCCCGAAGACACGCCTGTCGATCCTGCCGGTTGTAGGGGGATGCAGGAGGGCCCCTGCGGCACTTCAACATGAAAATGCCGCCGGCCCTCCTACGATGACTCAGGCAACTTTCGGCATCGGAGAGCCGTCGGTGGCGCAGCCACCCTTGCCTTTGCAGCTGTTCTTCTGCTTGCAGCCGTTGTCGCTCGACTTGCAGCCGCCCTGGCCCTTGCAGTCGTTCTGTCCCTTACAGGAGTGCTTGGGTGGCTTGTCGGCGCTGGTCAGGCGCAGTCCGGCCTTCGCCGCCTTGACGCTGGCGCCGTTGGAACCGCTGGTGGCCGCCTGGGCCGCTACGGAGGTTCCACCGATCAGACCGGAGAGTGCCGCCGTCAGAAGCAATGCATTCAGTTTGTTCTTCATTGATGACCTCGCTGGGGGGTTGAGGCGGATTCGACTCCGCGGGTTGTCTCGAAATGCAGGCAGGGTTGAATCCGATCCGGAAACATTCCCTGTTCCGCACACTTGGAGCACGGACCTGCGCCAAAGGTTACAAGGTAATTCCCACCTCTGGATATGAAAATCTTCTCAGCAGGCTCGGGGCCCCCGCGAACCGGTCTTTGGTTCGTGGGGTGAAAGTTCCTTCCGATGGATGTACGGCCTCCGGAACAAATCGGATTGGTGCTTCTTTCCGGCGCTGCGCTACTCTGATTCTGCCCATGGTCCCGAATCCGAACTCAGAAGAACCCCCCGGCGCCCCGGTCAACCTGCGTGGTTTGAGCGGCGCAACCCTCATCGTAGCCCTGCTGCAAAGCATCTGCACAGCGGTTCTCACCATCAGCGGAATCCGCGTCGTCATCGGCCTTTCCGCCCTGGCGGCGGCAAGTGGCGTCTATGCTCCCGCACGCGGCTTCCACCAGGACGCCATCCGCATTCCTATGCTGACGCTCGCGGCCGTCGGAGCGCTCGTCAACCTTTCCGTCCTTGCCTGGATCTGGCGCCTGCGCTCGCGTCCCTCGGCGCAGTGGCGCCGCCAGCAACTCAGCCCCCGGCAAAAGCGCTCCGAGCGCCTGCAGGTCCTTCTTTCCATCGTCACCCTCATTCTTGTCGGCCTCGAAGTCTGGACCCATCCCATGGTCCATCGCACCGGTCCTCCGCCAGCCCACCAATCCAGCAGTTCATAAAATCCAAGACTGGCGCGTCACGGTTTTTCGACCAATTCCTCGATCTCTCCCTGTGAGTACATCGCCCGCAATGCCTTCTTGTCGAACTTCCCCACGCTGGTCTTTGGCACCTCCCGCACAAACGCCCACCGTTCCGGTATCCACCATTTGGCAACCCGGGAAGCGAGGTGCTCACGAACACTGCCCAGATCCAGCTTCACCCCGTCCTTCGGCACCACGCACGCCAGCGGCCGTTCGTCCCACTTCTCGTCCGGCACGCCAATGACCGCCGCCTCCAGCACATCCGGATGATCAATGATCGCGTTCTCCAGCTCCACTGAAGAAATCCATTCCCCGCCCGACTTGATCACGTCTTTCGACCTGTCGGTGATATGAATATATCCCCGTTCATCCACCGTACCCATATCGCCAGTCCGCAGCCACCCGTCGTGAAACCGGTCGGGCGCAGGGTTCTGGTAGTACGATGCCGTGACCCACGGTCCGCGCACCTCGATCTCGCCGATCGTTCGCCCGTCCCACGGCAGCACCGTTTCCCCCTCGCAGATCCGCAGTTCGATCCCGGGGATCACCCTGCCTGTCTTCGTCGCCCACTCGATCTCTTCCCCCATCGGGCAATTGCGTGGAGGCTGCGCCACCGCCGCCACCGGGCTGGTTTCCGTCAGGCCCCAGCCCTGCACCACGCGCACGTTGTGCCGCGCCAGAAATCCCTCCGCCACGCTGCGCGGCAACGCCGCGCCGCCGCTCATCAACAGCCTCACAAACGACAAATCCATGGCGCTCGCATCGGCATAACGCAACATCCCCGACAGAACCGTGGGAATGCCCGCCGCCATCGTGGGCCGAAACTCGCGGATCATGCGGCACAGGGGTTCCGGTTGCAGATAGGCGCCCGGCATCAGCATGTCGGATCCCGCCAGCCACGCCGCATAGGGAATGCCCCACGCCGTTGCATGAAACATGGGCACGATCACCAGCGCCCGGTCATTGTTGGTCAAGCCCACGCACCACGGCGCGCACACTCCGAGCGCGTGCAGGTAGATCGACCGGTGGCTGTATACCACGCCCTTGGGATCGCCCGTCGTGCCGGTCGTATAGCACATCGCCGCCCCGCTGCGCTCATCGATCGCCGGCCACTCGAAATCGGCATCTTCGCCCGCCAGCAGGTCCTCGTAGCGCAGGAATTCTTCCGGCACTCCCTTCGCCTCGCCCACGACGATCACCTTCTCCACGGTGCGCAATTCGTTGGCGATCCGGCACAGCAGCGGAACCACCGCCGCATCCACGAGCACGATTCGATCCTCGCCGTGGTTGATGACGTACGCCAGTTGCTCCGGAAATAGCCGCAGGTTCAGCGTGTGAATCACGGCCCCCATACTAGACACGGCGAAATAGGCCTCTAGGTGCTCCTGCGTATTCCAGCAGAGAGTCCCCACCCGGTCGCCCGGCCCGATCCCCAACCGCGCCAGCGCGCACGCCAGCCTCCTGGACCGCACTCCCACCTCGCGAAACGTCGTCCGCCTCAGCCCGTCGCCCGTCCAGGTCGCGACCTCACTCTCGCCGTGGACCTTGGTCCCGTGTTCAAAGATCGAAGTGATTGTCAGGGGAAAATCCGACATCGTCGACAGCACGCAATGACCTCCCTCGTGTGCTTAAGCTCGCCAATTCTATCTCACCCGCATCCGCCGGCTCGACTCCCGAATGCCGGATGCTGAAAATCATCCCCAAATAGAAAAGGCCCGAACCTTTCGATTCGGGCCTTCTCATTCGTGCCTGTTCCGGCAGCCTATTATTGTCCGCCGCCAGGACGTCCACCACGGCGACGCCGCCGCCGCCGGTTGTTGTTTTGCGGAGGCCGTCCTCCGCCACCCGCGCCAACCGCCTGTCCCGCCGGGACCGGCGCGCCTTCCACCCGGTTGAAGTTCGGCTCGTTGTCTTCGTCGAACTCCTCCGTCTCATCGTCGTCGAAGTCCTCGCCACCCTCGATCAGGATGGTGCTCTGATTCGATCGCGGCTGCCGCTCTTCCAGCTCCGGACGCGGCCTCGGCGCCGCCGGCGCCTCAACCTCTTCCGTCTCCACCGGACCGGCCTCGACCGTGGCCTGCTGCGCCAGCTTCGCCTTCTGCTCGCGGATCAGCGCCTTGCGGCTCAGCTTGATCCGGTTGCCTTCGATGGCCAGTACCTTCACCATCACCTGGTCGCCTTCGCGCAGCTCGTCCTTCACTTCCTTCACCCGATGCTCGGCAATTTCCGAGATGTGCAGCAGCCCGTCAGTTCCGGGGAACAGCTCCACAAACGCCCCGAATTCCGCCAGCCGCACCACCTTGCCCAGGTACACCTTGCCCACCTCGGGCACCGCGGTCAGGTTGCCGATCATTTCGAGCGCCTTCTTCAAACCATCGGCGTCGCTCGACGCCACGCTCACGCGGCCGGTGTCGTCGACATCGATCTTGGCGCCCGTCTGCTCGATAATGCCGCGAATGGTCGCGCCGCCCTTGCCGATCAGATCCCGGATCTTGTCGGTCGGGATCATCACCGTCTCAATGCGCGGAGCGTACTGCGACCGCTCCGTGCGCGGTCCATCCAGTTCCGCGTCCATCTTGTCCAGCAGGAAGAGCCGTCCCCGCCGCGCCTGCTCCATGGCTTGCTCGAGGATCTGTCGCGTCAGCCCGCCAATCTTGATGTCCATCTGCAGGGCCGTAATTCCCTTGCGCGTCCCGGCCACCTTGAAGTCCATATCGCCGTAGTGGTCTTCTGCGCCGGCAATGTCGGTCAGGATGGCGTAATCGTCGCCTTCCTTCACCAGCCCCATGGCCACGCCCGCAACCGCTCCCTTGAGCTTGATGCCGGAGTCAAACAGCGCCAGGCTGGCCCCGCACACCGAAGCCATCGAAGACGACCCGTTCGATTCCAGGATGTCAGACACGATGCGGATCGAGTAGGGCGACTCTTCCGCACTGGGAAGAACCGCAGTAATGGCCCGCTCCGCCAGCGCTCCATGTCCCACTTCCCGCCGGCCTACGCCGGTCATACGTCCCGTTTCACCAACACTGAACGGCGGAAAGTTGTAGTGAAGCATGAAGTTCTTCTTCTGCTCCCCTTCATAGCTCTCCAGGCGTTGCGCATCGTCCATGGTGCCCAGCGTCACCGTCACCAACGCCTGCGTTTCGCCGCGGGTAAACAGCGAAGATCCATGTGTGCGCGGCAGTACGCCGGTCTCAATCGAAATCGGACGAATCTCGTCGAACGCCCGGCGGTCGGGCCGGATCCGTTCCTTCGTCACTTGCTCGCGGAACAACCGCTCGCGCAGGTGCTCGTAATAGGTGGCCAACTTCTTCTTGGCATTGGGATCGTCGGCGGGCAGTTCTGCCGCCAGTTCATCCTTGATCTGCTTGACCAGCGCATAGCTCTCGGTCTTGGCATGCGCCTTGGTGTCGAGGGCGTCCTTCAGCCGGTCGCCAATCTTGGCCTTCAACTCTCCGTAATACGCCTCGTCAAATTCCGGAGCCGTGAAGGCGCGCTTCGGTTTGCCGGCCTTCGCCACCAGCTCTTCAATCGCCGCCACAATCTTCTTGATTTCCGTGTGCGCAAACTCGATCGCAGCCAGGATAACTTCTTCCGTCTCTTCCTTGGCGCCCGACTCGATCATCACGATGCCGTCTTTGTGCCCCACCACCATGATGTTCACCGTGGTTCCAGCACGCTCATCGTAGGTCGGGTTAATGACGAACTCGCCATTCACGCGTCCCACGCGCACAGCGGCAACCGTGGCATTGAACGGAATATCAGAGAGAGCCAGCGCCGCGGCCGCGGCATTGATGCCGATCACATCGGGATCGTTCTGCTTATCGGCGGAGAACACCAGCGCGATGATCTGCGTCTCGTTGCGGAAACCATCAGGGAACATCGGCCGGATGGGGCGATCAATCTGCCGCGCGGTCAGGATTTCTTTCTCGCTGGGCCGG
>DASXGD010000421.1:0-10525 GCA_036489245.1 Occallatibacter sp.
ACCCGGCATTATCGTGATTTGATCGCATGGCAGAGGGCCATGGATTTGGCCCGATCGGTCTATGCGCAGACAGAAGAATTCCCAAATTCGGAGACGTTCGGTTTGCGAATGCAGTTACGCCGGTCCGCGGTGAACATCGCAAGCCACATCGCCGAGGCACACGGAAGGTTGACCGATGCCGAGATGCGGAGGGGACTCAGTTCCGCCAGGGCCGCACTTAATGAACTTGAGACGCAAGCCGAACTTGCAAGCAGCCTGGGATTTTTCCCCACTGGCGCAGCGGAGAACGTGTTTTCACTTTGTTCCGAAGTTGGCAAGTTGATCAACGGACTGATTGGGGTCCTGGAACCATGAACCCACTGACTCGCTGACTTGCTGTCGCGCAGAGCGCGGCTGACTCGCCAAAAAAGAGAGAGCAATACGAATGAAGATACTGACGAAATGGCTGCGGAATTACCTGCCGGAACTCGCTGTTTCCGACGCCCAACTCGCCGAAGACCTGACTCTGCGGGGCATCGCGGTCGAAGGCATCTACGACCTCGGCGACGGCAACGATTCTCTTTACGAGATGGACATCACCACCAATCGCGTCGATGCCATGAACCACTACGGCATCGCGCGCGAAGCCGCGGCCATCTACGGATTGGAGCTGAAGCCGCTCAACACGTTCCTGCCGGAGCCCCCTCCCACGGCCCATCCTTTCCCGGTTCGCATCGAAGCTGAAGACGGCTGCGGCCGCTTTACGGCTCGGGTCATCCGCGATGTGACGATCGGCGAGTCGCGCGACTGGTTCGCGGCCGCCCCGGTGTCCACATACTTCGCGCTTCTCGAACAGAAGAAGATCTCCAATGCTGTGGACGCGACAAATTTTGTCTGGCTCGCCATGGGCCAGCCCACCCATGTCTTCGACCTCGACAAGCTCGAGGGCGGCATCGTGGTGCGCCGCGCGCGCAAGGGCGAACGGTTGAAGACCCTCGACGGCATGGAGCGCACTCTCGATCCGGAAGACCTCGTGGTCGCCGATCACGCCCGGCCGGTGGGTCTGGCTGGCGTGATGGGCGGCTGGGACTCGATGATCACCGCGGAGACCAAAAACGTCCTGGTCGAAGCGGCGTGGTTTGATCCCATGGCTGTGCGCCGTACCGCCCGCCGCCACGGGCTGCACACCGATGCCAGCCACCGCTTCGAGCGCGGCGCCGACTTCAACGCCGGACCCGTCGCTTCGGCCTTGGTCAGCCGCATTCTGCTCGCCAATGGCGGCCATCTGGAAGGCGGCCTGGTCGACGTGCGTGTGCCTGCCATGGAGATGCGTACTGCGCATCGCAAGCCCATCGCGATTGCGCTGGGCGAAGTCCACCGCATTCTGGGCCAAACCGAAGACAAAGAGGGCATCACTGCGTCGAGTGTCGAATCGGTGCTCACGGCGCTCGGGTGCCGTATGAGTCAATCCGGCTCCGCGCAATGGCAGATCACGCTGCCCAGCTGGCGTCTCGACCTCGAACGCGAAATCGATCTCATCGAGGAGGTCGCCCGCGTCTACGGCTACAACCGCTTTGCCAACACCCTTCCCGCGTTCGGTGAAGGGGTTCGATCGCTGCCCTGGGCGGAGAGCGAGTCCGCCGTGCGCGGTACCCTGCTGGCGGCTGGTTTCCATGAATCCATCGGAAGCACCTTCTGTTCCGCCGCCGATGCGGCTCTTACCGCGCCCCAGCCCGGCCTGGCCGTGCCGCTCGGGAACCCCCTGAGCGAAGAGGCTGGCGTGCTGCGCCCCTCGCTCCTGCCCGGCATGCTTGTCATGATCGCCGGCAACCTCAATCGCGACGTGAACGATGTACGCCTGTTCGAAATGGGCACGGTTTTTAGCGGCACTACCGACCGAGTCGAGGAGCGCCCCTCGCTCGCGTTCGGCGCTGCCGGCAGCGTGCCGGAGCAGAGCGCACTCCATCCCGTGCGCCCCATCGAGTTCCACGATCTGAAGGGCGTAGTCGAGCAGGTACTGGCACGGTTTCAAACCAATTCGTTCTACTTCGATCGCTTTCCAGCCGAAGCCGGCCTGACCCCGCCATGGCTCCATCCTTACCGGTCAGCGCGCGTAGTCGCCGACGGCCTGGGTGCAGGCTGGTTTGGCCAGCTTCACCCCGGCGAGGCCGCGGCACGCAAACTCAAAGATGCGGTGTTCATCGGCGAACTCTATCTCGATCGCCTGTACGAGCTGCCTCTGCGAAAACCCCTGGCGCGCGACATTTCGCGTTTCCAGCCGGTCCGGCGCGATTTCTCATTGGTTTTGGATCAGGGCGTCGGCTGGGAAAGGATTGACCAGGCCATGGCCGGGCTGAACATTCCGGAGCTTGTGGAATGGCGCGCGCGTGAAGTCTTTCGTGACGCCAAGCTGGGTGGGCGCGAGTACGCGCTGCTCCTGGGAGTCACATTCCAGGCGCCGGATCGCACCTTGCGCGAGGAGGAACTGCAGGGCTTTCACGCCCGCGTGATTGAGGCGGTTGGCAAAGCTGGTGCCCGGCTCCGCGCTTAATGTGGCCCCGGGCATTCAGGCGCTATACTGGCACGGACGACGGAGGTTTTTTGATGTCCGAGTTACCCTGGGGGCCCCAGGTCATGGAACATAATCAGGACCAGAGTCACGCCGATCAGAACGACGCCGGCAGTCAATCCCATCATCCCGGTGAATCGGGCACCCTGGCCCTGAGTCTGGACGATTTTTCTTCCCTGGAAGACCGCATCCTGCGCGCCGTCAACCTGGTCAAGCGCGAACGGCTCGCCCGCGCCGCCGCTGAAGAGCGGGCTTCCCAGGCTGAAGCCCGGCTGGGCGAGCAGAGCCCCGTGATTGAGCAGTTGCAAAAGGAGATCGCCGCACTGCACGCAGAGCGAGACCATGTGCGCCAGCGCGTCGAGAAACTCCTGACTCAACTCGATACGCTTGAAATGTGAGAGGGTCATGGAGCAGAATCCAGCCAACTACATCACGGTAGAGATCTACAACCAGACCTATCATCTCTCCGGGCAGGACGCGGACCACATTCGCAAGCTGGCCGCGCAAGTCGACGCCAAGATGCGCGCCGTGGCTGCCCAGGGCCGCACGGTCGATTCGCTGCGGGTGGCGGTACTGGCCGCGCTCAACCTCGCCGATGATTTATCACAGACCCAGGAAGGCGCGAGCGGACTTGCTGCCCGGGTCGGCCACGCCCGGGCGGCAAGCTTGCGCGGGCTCCTCGACGAAGTGCTGGAAGAGGAGCGCAAGACAGGCTCCTGAATTCCTGGTTATTTCGTGCTTTTTCAAGGTCCACGAAGATCGCCGAATTGGAATCCTCCGGCGCGGGGTCGTCCTTTCCAAACTAAAGTTTCCCTACGCTCAAAGCGCAAACGTGACTTTGTACTGGCGGTCACATGATTGGCGCAACCTCTGTCCTAAAATGGGCCACAATTTTCATTCTGGAAACTCTCTTGTCCCGGATGGCGCATTCGTGTGCGTCCGCCCTCATCCCGCTCGGATGATGGCAGGGAGGGGAGGGGAGATCCGAACGGCGAATGCTTGTGACCCTTGGGCTCTGTCTACGAATTTCTGAAGAAGCTGCAGGCATTTGCAGCTCGGACGAGTCCGTCTCCACTGGGGATCGATTCGGGGTGCGGTTGCGATCGCTCCCGGCGCGGTTGGTGCTGGCCGGCCTGATCCTCTTTGCGTGGTGTTTGCCTCCCGCCGTGAGCCAGTCCGCTGATCCTTCCTTTTTAACTACAGCCCGGCCGCAAACGAATCTTCCGCCGCGGGTTGCGCAAGCGCGACGCTTTCTCGCCCGCCGGGGTGTTGCCACCGGTCAGCCCGCCGGCGTGCGAGTCGGGCTGCGTGCGAATGGCTTCGCGGCGCGCCCGGAGGCAACTGGGGCACCGGCGGCGTGGCAGCCCCTTGGTCCAACCGGCGTACTTTCTTCGAACTACGGCCTGGTGACAGGACGCGTTTCTTCACTGGCCCTGGATCCGGCCGACCCCACGGGAAACCGGCTCTTTGTCGGAACCACCGGCGGAGGGGTGTGGCTTTCGCAGAATGCTGGATCTGCCAACCCAGCGAACATCGTTTTTACGCCCTTGACTGACAACCTGGGCGCGTTGAACGCCGCAATCGACCCCTCCATCAGTGTTGGGGCGATCACCGTGCAGCCGGGCGGCACCGGCGTGGTCCTGGCGGGTACCGGCGACCCCAACGACGTCCTCGACTCCTACTACGGAGCGGGCATTCTCCGCTCCGCCGATGGCGGCAATAGCTGGAGCCTGATCCAGACTACGGGGGACCTGCAATATACGTTCGCCGGGGAGGGTTTTGCCGGATTTGCGTGGAGCACTACGAATCCCCAGGTGGTGGTGGCGGCCGTTTCCCAGGCGTGGGAAGGGGTGTTGGTTGGTGCTGATTTTCCCAACCGCAGCTACGAGGGACTCTACTATTCGGCTGACAGCGGAGCCACGTGGTCCCTGGCGCGCATCACAGACCTGAATGGGCAGGACGTCCAGGGACCCCTGGACGCGTTTACGCAACCCGACGGCAATGCGGCTACTTCGGTTGTGTGGAACGGATTTCGCGGCATGTTTATTGCAGCGGTGCGCTTCCACGGCTACTACCAGTCTGCCGACGGCGTGCAATGGACGCGTCTCTCCGCGCAACCTGGCGCGAATTTGACCACCGCGCTCTGTCCCACCCGACCCACCGACACGGGCTCCCCTGCATGTCCCATGTATCGCGGCACCCTGGCAGTGAACCCACTCACCGGAGATACATTTGCCTGGACCGTGGATCTGGACGACCAGGACCAGGGTGTGTGGCAGGATGCGTGCGCAGCCAACGGGAATGCCTGCACGAACTCCGCCATCGCATTCGCGAAATGGTGGGACACGTCGGCGCTCGAGATCCCAACTCCGCTCGGCTTGGCTACCATCCAGAACGGCAATTACGACCTGGCCCTCGCGGCGATTCCCTCCGGCCAGGACACGATCTTGCTGTCCGGAGCGAACGATCTGTGGAAATGCAGCCTGGCGATGGGCTGCGTGTGGCGCAACACCACGAACGCCACGACGTGCATGAGCGCCGGAGTAGCCGAATACCAGCACGCCCTGGAGTGGGATGCCAACAATCCGCTGGAGCTGTTTGTCGGAAACGATAGCGGTCTTTGGCGTTCTACCGACGGAATCGCGGAAACGGGCACGGCCTGTTCCTCCGGCGATTCCGGCCACTTTCAAAACCTGAATGGCGGGCTGGGCTCGCTGGCCGAAGTGGAGAGCATGTCGGCCGTGGGAGCATCGCCCTACACCATGATGCTTGGGCTGGGCGCAAACGGTACGGCCGGCGTCAAGAGCACCGCCGGACCCACCGCCGTGTGGCCCGAAATCCTGAGCGGCGAAGGCGGCCCGGTGGCCATCGATCCGACCAACCCATCGAACTGGTATGTCAACAATGGCACGGGCGTTTCCATCCACCTGTGTTCGCAGGACGGGGCCTGCACTCCGGCCGACTTCGGCTTGAGCCCGGTGGTCTCGAGCGCAAATGTGGGCGGGGATGGCATGACCATGACCTCCCCGGCGCCTTTCCTGGTTGACCCTGTCGATTCGGCGCAACTGCTGATCGGCACGTGCCGCCTGTGGAGGGGCCCAGCCAGCGGAATGGGTTGGACCATGGCCAATGCGGTGGCCCCGATGTTTGACGGGAACCGCAACAGCTCCTATTGCAACGGCAATGCACTGATCCGATCGATGGCTGCTGTGGCTCTTCCCGGGGGCGGCGAGGTCGTGTACGTCGGCACGTACGGCAGCCTCAACGGAGGAGGGGCAGCGCCAGGCCATGTACTGAGCACGACCATGAGCGCGAGCGGCGCTTGGTCACCATGGGTTGACTTGACCATCAATGCGGTGACGAACGATCAGCTGCGGCTGAACTACTACGGATTCGACATTTCCAGCCTCTTCATTGACCCGCGCGATTCCACGGGAAACACCATTTATGCGACGGTGGAAGGGATTCCGAATCCACGCCAGAACGTATGCGTCGTGTATCGATCGGTCGACGGCGGCGCCCACTGGTCCAATATTCGCTCCAACCTCACCAGTTCCGCGGCCAACAGCCTGGTGGTTGCCCCGCAAGATTCAAACACCGCGTACCTCGCCACCGATGCAGGGGTTTACTTTACCCGTAACGTTGCATCCTGCGGAAACGCGTCTTCGACCTGCTGGTCGCAGTTTGGCAGTGGGCTGCCGGCCGCGCCCGTCGTGGCGCTGAGCGCCGCCCCCGCGGCGACAACGCCCAACTCGCTGGTGGCGGCCACCTATGGCCGCGGGGTATGGCAGATTCCGCTCGCCACCGCGTCCATTCAGCTAACCTCTGCGACGCTCGACCCGGCCTCGATTGACTTTGGCGCCCAGCCTGAAGGGTCAGCAAGCTCGATCCACACCGTTACTCTGGCCAACACTGGCGGAATTGCGCTGGCTCCGACGGCGACTGCAATCGGCGGCGCCAATGCCGGAGACTTCACCATCGCGAGTGACCGCTGTACGGGAAAGCAGCTGAACAGGGGCGCGACCTGCGACGTCGAACTGGTGTTTGCGCCGGACGCCCTCGGCGACCGCTCAGCGGCGCTGTCGGTGAGCGCGAACGTGCAGGGCGGGCAGTTAAGCACGGCGCTGGCGGGGAAGGGGCTTGCGCCCGGCAATATCAAATTAATGCCAACGGTGTTGAATTTCGACAATGCCTTGTCGGGTCCGACGGCGGTTGGAACGACCTCCAAGCCGCTTTCGATCACCGTAGAGAACAGCGGAGTAACGGCGGTACCTGTCACCAGTGTAAGCATCTCCGGACCGTTCGTACTGGCGAGCAATGTGTGCGCCACGACTTCGGTTGCCGCGAACTCCGATTGCCAGTTGACCGTCGAGTTTCAACCCGCAACACCCGGTCCGGCCACCGGAGCTCTGACCTTGATTGATGGAGCCGGCACCCAGACCGTGGTGCTGACGGGTACCGGCGCGGCCCCTCCCACCGATGCCCTCTCCACCCTGTCGTTAAGCTTTCCTCCAACCATCATTGGCCAGTCGTCGGCGCCGCTGACGGTCGGTCTATCCAACACCGGCGATCTTCCCTTGACGTCCATCGCGGTTGCTGCGACCGGGGCGTTTCAGGTATCCAGCAACTGCAGCACAAAACTGGCTGCCAACTCGAGTTGTTCCATCAACGTGGTTTTCACGCCTACCCAGCCCGGCGCACAGAGCGGCATCCTGACGGTTTCCGACATCACCAACCCGGGGCAAAAAGTGGCCCTGAGCGGGAACGGGGTGCTTCCTCCCGTGAGTGGAAGGGTTCAGATCGTGCCGGCCCAGGTGAATTTCCCGACAACCGGTGTCGGCACGTCCAGCAGCCCGGTTACGCTCACGATCATGAATTCAGACGACGGGGCGGACCTGACCGGCCTGAGCCTCTCGGTTTCCTCCGGATTCAAGCTCGTGAATAACATCTGTGGTGCGACTCTTCCATCGGGCGCAACGTGCACCACCGGCGCATCGTTCACGCCGACAGGTCCTGGGTCGCAAAACGGAACGTTTACGGTCTCCAGTAATGCATTGGCGTCGAGTGTTACGGCTCATCTTTCGGGGATGGGATTCGATTTCCAGGTCACCATGTCTGGCGCGTCCACCGTGACGGTGAGCAGCGGCCAGACCGCCAACTACACCCTCGGCCTCGCGCCGTTGACAGCCTCGCCGGGCACCTTTGCGTTCCAATGCGGAAAGCTTCCATCTTATGCGGCCTGCATCTTCAACCCGTCGACCGAAACGGTTGCAGCGGGCGCAACCGGCACCGAGGGCGTGCAGATCACCACGGGCCAATCCTCTTCCGCTCAGATAACGGCTCCAGCTCAGATAGTGGCTCCAGCCTCGGGCGGAGGCCGCGTTCTGACCCTGGTTTTTACGCTGTTGATGCTCCCCCTAGCATGGCGCCGCCGTAAGCTGCGTTTTCCCCTCGCGGTGCTCGCCATCCTGTTGCTTGGGTTCTCGGGTTGCTCCTCGTCGGGCGGAGGGTCGGGTGGAGCGCCGCCGTCGTCGCCAACAACCCACACCACCCCGGCCGGAACTTACGCGGTTCCGGTGACCGTGACGTCCAACGGGGTTCAGCATGCCGTTACCCTGACCCTGGTGGTGGACTGAGATGCGGACCGGCCTGCGGTTGGCGGCTGGAATGGTGAGGGCGGAGCGCCCGAGTCCGCTTTCCGCGACAAGCTATACTTCAATCATCGAAAAGGATCGGACGGTCCCCCGACGCGCCCGAAAAGAGTGCAGAATGACCGCCAACGTAACGGTTGAAGACGTGGAGCGCGTGGCCGAACTGGCGCACCTTGAACTGGCGCCGGAGGAGATGCCGCGCATGGTCCAGGACCTGAACGCCATTTTGAATTACGTGGCAGAGTTGAGCGAACTCGACACGGCCGGAGTGGCTCCCCTGGCGCAGGTCAGCGAACTGGATGGCGCCGGCGGTCGAAGCGCGCTGCGGAAGGATGTGCATGTGCCTTCGCTCGAACGCCGGGCGGTGATGCCGCAGGCTCCCGACACAGACAACGTGTTTTTTAAAGTGCCCAAGGTGATTGAGCGTTAGAAACAGGCTTAGGGAGCAGGATCAGGAAGAACCGACCTCAGAGGATTGGATTTGGCAAGCGAGACAGGCATAACTGAAACCTTGGTTGAGAAGCCGGCGACCCTCGCCCGGCTGCGCCAGGACATCTCCTCCGGCCGCGTGAAGGCGGCGGATCTCGCTGCCGGTTACTACGACCGCATTGCCGCCCTCAATGGGCAGTTGAACATCTACCTGAGCCTGACCAAAGAGCGGGCCCTGGAGCAGGCCTCGCGAATCGATGAGGCCGCGGCCAAGGGAGATCTCCTGCCTCCGCTGGCAGGCATCCCCGTCGGCATCAAGGACGTGCTGGTGATGCGCGGGGCGCCGTCCACGGCTGGTTCCCGGATCCTGAAAGGCTACCGGCCTCCATATGATGCAACCGTGGTGGCCAGGCTTGAGGCTGCCGGGGCGGTGCTCCTGGGCAAGCTGAACTGCGACGAGTTTGCGATGGGCTCCTCCAATGAGAACTCGGCTTACGGGCCGGTGCGCAATCCGGTGGACCCGGAGAGAGTGCCGGGCGGGTCGAGCGGTGGTTCCGCGGCCGCGGTAGCCGCCAACGTCGCCGTCGCCACCCTGGGCAGCGATACCGGCGGTTCCATTCGCCAGCCGGCCAGTTTCTGCGGGGTGGTGGGCGTCCTTCCGACCTACGGACGGGTTTCGCGCAACGGGCTCATCGCATTTGCTTCGTCGCTCGATCGCGTCGGGCCGTTTGCAGGCAACGTGCGCGACGCGGCCACGCTGCTGGGCGTTATTGCCGGGCACGACCCCATGGACGCCACCAGCTCGCCGGCCCCGGTGCCGGACTATGCGGCGGAGAGCGACAAGCCCGTGGAAGGGCTGCGGCTGGGCGTGCCGGCGGAGTACTTCGCCGAGGGCCTTGATCCCGAAGTCCGCGCCGCCATTGAAAAGGGCATCGACGCCCTCAAGGCCGCGGGGTGCGAGGTCAGGCCGGTCTCGCTGCCTGCCACCCGCTATGCCATTCCCACCTACTACCTGATCGCGACGGCCGAGGCCAGCGCCAACCTGGCGCGTTTCGACGGCGTACGCTACGGGTACCGGTCACCGGCTGCGGAGAACCTGGGCGCCATGTACAGCCATTCCCGCGACGAGGGCTTTGGCGCCGAAGTCAAGCGGCGAATCCTCCTCGGCACGTACGCGCTTTCGGCCGGCTATTACGACGCCTACTACCTCAAGGCGCAAAAAGTGCGGAGGCTGCTTGCCGACGAGTTTCTGCGCGCATTTGGCGAAGTGGACGCGATCGTGACGCCAACATCCCCCGTGCCGGCGTTCAAGCTGGGCGAGAAAACGGACGATCCGCTGTCGATGTACCTGGCCGATATTTACACCGTGACCGCAAGCCTGGCCGGGATCTGCGGCGTGACCGTACCCTGTGGAACGACGCCTGCCGGTCTTCCCGTCGGCATGCAGGTGCTGGCGCGCCATTTGAATGAAAGCACGGCATTTCGCGTCGCGCGGGCGGTGGAAGCGGCGCAAGTATAGAAGCAAGGAGTCGTAGTAACGGGGGTCGAGTCAGGAGCAGTACCGTCATGCTTGATGGACGGCGAGTTGGATTGGCAGCCGGGGCTCTGGGGTTATTGCTCCTGGTTTCACTTCAAAGCAACGCGGCAGCGACGCACAAAACGCACATCGTGGTCCTGGGGGCGATGAAACGCGTGCCCTATTCGAAGACCGGCGATCCGGCCGGGGCCGGCCCGGGCGAAGACGCTCTCAAGATCAGGCCGCTTCTTCTCGACGGGGTGGTCAAGGAGTGGACCACCGGCGATGCCCACGACGTGACCGACCGCAGCTTTGTTGTGCGCCGTGTTCTGCGGCTCAACGACGCTCTTCCGGGCGACAAGCCCGCCGCGGCTGGCAATC
>DASXGD010000368.1:0-4629 GCA_036489245.1 Occallatibacter sp.
CGCGCAGCACCATTCGAATGATCGTCGATCGGGATGCCCCGATCGCCATGCGGATGCCGATTTCGCTGGTCCGGCGCGCAACCGAGTACGACATCACCCCATACAGTCCCACCGAAGCGAGAAGCAAAGCGAGCAATCCGAATGCCGACGTGAGCCGCGCAATCAGTCGGTCCTGGGTGAAATTCTCCGCCACGATCGAGTCGTACGGGGCGAATCGGAATACGGGAAGCTTCGGGTCGACTTCAGTGAGTTTCTTGCGAATCAGTTTCTCCGCGTCCCGCTGCGGACTCCTGAACTGAACGATAAGTGAGTTGAGAAACATCGAATGCTTCTCGCCCGCATCCGCGTCCGCTTCCTTATACCCGGTAAACCGTTGCGTCATGGGACGAAGAAACAAGGGACGAATTTCTCCGCGCGCGTCGACCATTTCAAAATCCGCCGAAACGCCGACAATCTTGAAGGCGCCCGAATACTGCACAGAATCGGTGCCGAAATGCTGGCTGATCGGGTCCTGATCGTGAAAGAACGTCTTCGCAAAAGCCTGATTGACGACCACCACCGGCTCGGAAGTCGCAGTGTCCTCGTCGGTAAAGCCGCGGCCGCGGACGATGGGCACTCCAATCGAGTCGAGAAAGCCGGCGCTCACGCGGTCCCAGTCAGAGAAGCATTTTTCATTCGGCCCCGGCGCCGGGTGTCCCTGCTGGATGACGCAACTCCCCCACTGATTTCCGCCCAGCGGGAGATAGCGCACAAAACTCACCCGAGCCAGCCCCGGTATCGCAGTAAGGTGGTCTTCGATCTCCCGGTAGAGCGCCGGAAGCTGTTCCAGTTTGTACCCCGCGCCTTCAAGATCGACCTGCAGCGTATATCGTTGCGCGGTATCGATGCCGAAATTCTGATGCTGCAGGTTCCGCAACGACTTGGTCATCAGAAACGTTCCCGCCAGCAGAACAATCGACAACGCCAGCTGGAAGACCACCAGCACGCGCCGCGGCAGCGAGGAATGATCCCGCGTGACTTGCGAGGTTCCGCGAAACGCCTGGGCCGGCTGCGCGTGCGACGACACCCACGCGGGAGCGGTGCCGAACACGACGCCCGTCAACACCGACACCAGCAGCGCAAAACCCAGCACCGGCAACGAAGGGCTCGATTCAACAGGCATGTTGCGCGCAAAGGGAAACGCCAGCGCGAGAATGGTGTGGCTTCCGAAGTACGCGACCGCCAATCCCGCCGCTCCTCCCATGACGCTCAGCAAGACGCTCTCCGTAAGAACCTGGCGGATCAGCCTGCTTCGCCCGGCGCCCAGTGCCATCCGCATCGCCACCTCGGCGGTGCGCGACGCGCCCCGGGCCAGCAGCAGGTTGGCAATATTCGCGCACGCAATCAGCAACACCACGCTCGAAAGGATCATGAGCATGCGAAGGCTCGCGCCGGTCTGGTGCTGCAGCATCTGGATGCCGCCGCCCGCGCGCAACAACACCACGTGCTGCCTCGCGATCAAGGCTCCTTTGCCGTTGTCGGTAAACCCCGGCTGCGTATGCATCCATTGCCGAAGCACCGACGAGAGTTTCGCTTCCAGACTCCCCCGATCGACACCGCCGCGAATCCGCCCGACGGCATAGAGCCAGGCCGAATCACTTTGCTTCACCGCCGAGTTGGCTCCTTCAATCACCGGTTCCGTTCCCACGGGCATCCAGAAATCCGGCGGAATCGGGGCCACGCGATCGCCAAAAAAGCCGGGAGGCGCAATGCCGGCCACGGTAAACGGGTGCGTCTGAACATAGATGGTCGAACCCACAATCGCGGGATCGTGCGCGAAATTGCTCTCCCACGCACGATAGCTGAGCACCAGCACGGGAGCGGCCCCGGCTTCATCGTCGCTCTCCGTGAACACACGCCCCGCGTATGCGCCAATCCCCAACGTGGCGAAATAGTTTCCCGATACGAATTCCGTCCGCAGGGGTCTGGGCGGCTCGGCGCCCGCGCGCACACTGAATCCCCCTCCTCCGGCCTGAACCGCGGCCAATTGCTCAAACTCAGGTGCGGCTTGTTTGAATTGTCGATACAAGTCGTACGAAAAAAGATCGAAGTCCCCGGATTCATTCTCGAATCCGGTGTAGTAACAGCACGTGGTCCGGTCTCCGATCCGGTAAAGCCGCGACGGGTCGGCAACCGGCAGCGATCGCAGCAAAATACCCTGCACCAGCGTGAAGATCGCGGTGTTCGCGCCAATCCCGAGCGCCAGCGTAATCACGGCCACCAGGGTGAAGCCCGGCGACGCGCGCAGCTTGCGCGCGGCATAGCGCAGGTCCTGGGCCAATATTTCCACGAACGGTATCCCCCGCTGCGCACGGTAGTTTTCTTTGATCTGCGCCTGACCGCCAAACGCGCGCAGAGCGGCAGTCCGCGCTTCCCCCGCGCTCATCCCCCGGCGAATGTTCTCCGCCGTCGCAAGCTCGAGATGGGCGCCAAGCTCATCGTCAAGATCGTGGTCAGCCCGCTTCCGTCCCAGGAGAGCGGCGCAGCGGCTCAGGATTTCACGCAGCCAGTCCATCATCGCCTCCTATTTCGACGGGGAGAGAAAGCGAGCCATGGTGGTCACGGTCCGCGCCCAGTTCTCTTCTTCCTTCGCGACTCGTTTTCGCCCGATACCGGTAAGCGAGTAAAACTTGGCGCGCCGGTTGGTTTCCGACAATCCCCACTCCGACTTGATCCATCCGCGCTGTTCAAGTCGCAACAAGGCGGGATAGATCGTGCCCTGGTTCAGGCTCAGCGTGTCGCTGCTCACCTGCTCGATTCGCCGCGCGATGCCATACCCATGCAGCGATCCCATCGATTCAAGAGTCTTCAGGATCATCAGGTCCAGGGTGCCCTGAAGAACATCCGACTTGTTTTCCGCCATAGTTTCGGCCGTCCTGTTGACATTCAACACATACGTTCGCACGTCATAGGTCGAATGTCAACAGGTCAATTTGCTTTTACAACCCACCCTTACCAAACCCCTGCCGTCAAGTCTCTGCGCGGCGCGCATCCGGTACAAATGAACCGGAGAGATCCGCATCCAACTTACGCAGAGCGTAAAAATGTCAAACTCGGAACTGACGCGGGTTCTCTTTCTTCTTTTGCTTTTGGTTGCCTTTGCTCAGCTGTTCGGCTGGCTGTTCGTAAAAATGCGGCAGCCGAAGGTTGTCGGCGAGATACTGGCCGGAGTTGTTCTCGGCAATGCATTCATCGGGCGCTTGCCAGTTGCCGCCCGTTTCCTTGAGAGCGCCAGGCATCAGGGCAATATTCTCGATTTCGTTTACTGGCTGGGATTGCTGCTGCTCATGTTCCTTGCCGGTGCGGAAACCCAGCAACTCTTCACGCGCGATGAGCGGCGCGAAGTGGGCTGGCTCACGGTTGTCGGTACGGGATTGCCGTTCGTCCTTGGATTGCTGTTCGCTCCCTGGCTCATTCGGCCATCCTTGGCGGGTCCAAACGGCAACCGCCTCTCGTTGACGATCGTTCTTGCCGTGGGCGTGGCCGTCACTTCTGTCCCGGTTGTCTCCAAAATCTTCGCCGATCTCAAAATCCTTCACACTCGCTTCGCGCGCCTCGTTCTCGGCGTCGCTGTTCTCGAAGACATCGTGCTTTGGCTGGCCCTGGCGGTTGCCACGGCCACGGCGGGGAAAGCGGTTCTCGATCCCCGCGCGATGTCGTACCACCTTCTGTCGACCGTCGCTTTTTTCGCGCTCGGCCTGACCATCGTTCCCCGTTTGATCAAGCGCATCAACAAAGCGCGGATCAATGTTCTGGCCAGATATTCTCCTGCGGGATATGCGATCGCTGTGCTGCTCGCCTACTGCGCAGTCGCCGGAGCCCTCGATATCAGCCTCGTCTTCGCGGCCTTCCTGGCGGGATTCGCCGTTGTGCATAAAAAGCGGCGGATCTTTGCTGAAGCGCTCGACGCCATCGGCAAAGTCTCCTTCGCCTTCTTCGTTCCGGTTTACTTCGCGGTCGTCGGCCTGAAGCTGGACCTGATTCGAGGCGTGTCGCTTTGGATGATGCTCGCCTTCATTGCCGGAACCTGCATCGTCAAGTTATTTTCGGTTTCGCTTGCCGCCCGCTTCGCCGGATTTCGCGGGTTGGACCTTATCAATCTGGCCATCACCACCAATGCCCGCGGAGGGCCGGGCATCGTGCTGGCCAGTGTCGCCTTCGACGCCGGTATCATCAGTTCGAAGTTCTATACCACCCTCGTGGTGGCAGCGATCCTTACTTCGCAGATCGCCGGAGCGTGGCTTGGCTATGTCCTCAACAAAGGATGGCCGCTCCTGACGCCGACTGCCTCCGAAGAGCCGGCCGAAACATCGCCGGAGAGTCCGTCCCTGGCTTGGGAAAACGACACAATCTAGTGGCGGGTGGGCCGGTTCCAAGTAATCTTCAGCACGAAAACGGGTGCCCCAGGTCCGGATTCTCGGACCCGGGATAGCAAAAGACTTCTCTCATCGTTGGAGAGGGATCGAGACATCTCCCATTTCTGCTCTCCCCGGTCGATTGCCAAACCAGGCCTCTGCCCGGTCTGCTCGCCCCGTCCGCCACGATGGTCTAGAATGCACCGGGAGCAGTCTAATCATCTTGTGAGGAATC
>DASXGD010000391.1:0-9559 GCA_036489245.1 Occallatibacter sp.
ACCGTGAGGCCGCCAAAGCCTGAATCGAAGACGCCGATGGTGGGTGACGCGAGCGACGTGTCCGGTTGAGGGTTCATGGGCGCGCGGCCTCCGCGGTTTCGGCGTCGGAGACGAGGTACGTCCGCGTCAGGTCGGCGTGACCGGCCAGCGTGAGCCGCTGCTGGCCGTCCACGAGGAAGCGGACCTCGGTCACGCGCGACAGGTTGGCGTGGATGGTTCCGCAGATGGAGAGCACGGTGAGGGTTTCGGTCTCAAAGCCGGAAGGATGGCTGGCGGCGAAGTTGCTGGTCAGATTGACGACCGCCATTTGCGGCCCTCTTGAAGACGTCCCAGAGGCTGCGTCCAGATCGGCAGCGTCTTTGAAAGCGGAGTTCGTGCGGAGCGCTCCGGCGCCGCCATGCGGCACAACCGGCATCAGAAATACCTGCGCGATGGAGGTTGCTCCCCCAGGCACCGGATGGGCGGCGTTCGGGGCGGCGTAAATATCCAGCAGGCGGCCCAGCACAGCACGTGCGCGGGCGCCGGGATCAGCGGGCAGGGGAAGGGAATGAACCTGCGGCAGCAGGGAATTGTCGTCGTCATTGGCGACCATGAGGGTGGCTTTCTCGGCCGGCGCGACTTCGGGGGCCTTGGTGGGCGCGGAGTCGAGGCCGGCCACGAGTCGCTCATGCGCGCGCTGGCGAAGATGCCACAGCATGCCCCCCATGCCCAGCGAGGCGAGCAGGAGAATGGAAAAAATGACGATCTGATAGCGAGGGATCACGGCTGATGTCCCTCTGCCCGCCATTCCAGAATCGCGGCCGCAAGTGTACCCGCCACACGGGCCTGATAGTCGGCATCGTCCGGTTCGGCGGTGATCTTGTGGTCCGAATCGCGCTCCGGGGCGATTTCGACAGTCACGGCAGGGCAGGTCATGTTTTCGACAGCGGGCAATGGCGCCCGGCCGAGGGTGACGTTCATCCCGGCATGGAGCAGGGCGGAGTTGAGCACACCGGCCAGGACCAGACTGCGCGTAACCCAGCCTGCCTGGGCGGTATTCCAGGCCACGAATCGCGTGGGGGCGGCGGGTGCGAGCGAGGAAACGAACAGGTGAACGCCTGTGCCGGTTTCGGCGGCGTGCAGGCTGATGCAGGCGCCCGCACTGGCATGGTTGGCGACGGCGGCACGGCGGTCAAGGGCGACGGACTGGTCCGATTCCCGGGTGGTGATGACCTGGATCCCGCGCGCCCCCAACAGCGAGCGCAGGCGGATGCTCAGAGCGAGGTTGACGTTCTTTTCAAACTGGCCGCTGGATAGATGCCCGCCAAGGTCGTCTCCCCCGTGAGCGGCGTCGAGGACGACGAGGAAGCGGGACGGGGTTCCAGGAGCCGCGGGCGCCGGTGGAACTGGGGCGGATGGACCCGGCGGTCGTGCGGCGGGAGGAGCCGGTTTGGGGGCTGCTTCCGGCGGTTGCTGGGCTGCTGCCGGCTCTGCAATGGTTGCACCTGTCGCGGCGGCAGCCGGGGTCGCTAACGTTCGGGCGAAAAACAGCAGCGCAGCGAGTCCGCACCTACTCCAGGGCATAGATGGCGAGACCACTCAAGAGCTTGGGAAAGAAGTCGGTCGATTTCTGGGGCATCACTTCGCCGGCAAAAGCCACCTCTTTCAGTTGTTCCATCGAAACGGGATTGGTGAGGAACGCCACATCGGCTTCACCGCGCCGCACCAGTTCGACGGCCTCTCCGGCATCGCGGAGATAACGAAGGTTGGTTTGTTCGCGCACCTTTTCCGCATCGAGTCCGAGCAGCCGATCCAGCAAGATGGAATGCAGATGGCTCAGGTCGAGCTGGCGCTGGCGATCTGGCAATGCCTGCAAGGCCGCTTCGGTAGCCTCGGGCCGAGAACGCAGGAGAAGAGCACCGGCGCGGGTTACGGCAACGAAGGCTGTGCCTCGCTGTTTCTTCAGGGTCTCGATGTAATCGGGGGAGTCCGCTTCGGGCAAGGCCTCGACGGTGAAGAATTCTTCGGCGTGCCGGGCGAAGTCGGTTGGATCGAAGGCAGGCAGACTATGGACCACGCGGTGGGTGGGCAGAATTACAAGACCGTCGGAATCCATGTTGACGAAGGTCATCATTACGGCTGCTTCCGGGTAGGGCGGATGGGGCAGCTGGCCGATAAAGTTGGATTCGGTCCTGGTCTCGGTCTTGGCCTGGGCGGCCTGAGGGTGTTCTTTGGAGTACGCAAGCGCTGTCTCGTAGCGGTGGTGGCCGTCGGCGATGATGAGTTTTTTGTCGGCCATTGCAGTGGTAAGAAGACGGATCACGGAGGGATCGTTCACGCGCCAGATGCGATGCAAGACGCCGTACTCGTCGGTGACCTCCGCGTCGGGAGCTCCGTTGCCGTCGAAGAGGATCTGCTCGACGCTGGCGGCGGGATCTGAATAGAGCATGAAGATCTGGCCGAAATGCGCCTGGGTCGCTTTAAGCAGGTTCAGGCGGTCGCTTTTGGGCTTGGAAAGGGTCTGTTCGTGGCGAAAGACCACCTGGTCGGCGTAGTCGTGCAATTTGCCCAGGGCGATGAATCCGCGCCGCTCTTTCACGACGTTCGACCCCGGCACCTGGAATCGCTGCGAGTAGGCGAAGATGCACGGCGATTTCTCCTGAATCAAAACGCCTTGCTCGCGCCAGGCGCGGAAGTCGCGGGCGGCCCGGGTGTAGACACTTTCGTTGCGCTCGGCATCGAAGAGTTCAGGCAGACCAAGGATGATCCGGACCAGGTTGAAGGGACTGCGCTGGTAATAAGCCTGCTGCATGGCCGGTGAGATTTTGTCATACGGTTGGGTAACCACATCGTCTAAGCGAACAGAGGCGGGATTGTAGCGCCAGGCGCGAAATGGGTAGATGTGAGCCATGCGGATGGTCTTGCTCCAGATTGAAAAGGCGGGGCTTGCACCCCGTGATTGGGTCTGACGGAGAGAAAATCGCGACAGTTTCCAGGCTCGATTGTAACGCGTGCACCGGCGAAGGGCTGGGACTGCACCACCACGTGATGAAACCGTGCCGCGGGTCGCGCGGTCCAGGAGTCGGCTCGTCGTGCTAAGATCACGTTCTATCCCGTTCGGTGCTGAGTCATGACGACACTCTATTCCAAACTGCGTTCTGATCACACCGGGTGGCACCGTGCAGACCAACCCCGCCGATGTGATCATCCCTTTCGCATCTTTCTGTATGTTGCGGCGGCACTTTGCCTTGTGACGTGCGCACGGGGGCAGGACGATCCGCTGAACAAGGTGCATGTCCCGCCGCCGTCGTCGACCACCGGGACACCGGCGAGCGGGGCGCCTGCCGGAGCCGAGGCGCCCGCGGTGACTGGCCCGGCCGCAAACAAGGCGCGGCCCGGCGCGCTGATCCGGATGAACGTGGACATGGTCCTGGTGCCCGTGACGGTGACCGATCCCATGAACCGGCTGGTGACGGGGCTGGAGCGGGACGATTTTCAGGTTTACGAGAACAACGGCCAGCAGGCCATCCGGACCTTTGCCAGCGAAGATGCGCCGGTATCGATCGGCATCATTTTCGACCTGTCGGGGTCAATGACATCGAAGCTCATCCGGGCGCGGGAGTCGATTCTGCAGTTCATCAAGACGGCCAACCCGGAGGACGAGTTTTTTGTAATCGGTTTCAACGATCGGCCGGAACTGATTGAAGACTTTACCAGCTCGGTCGAAGATATCCAGGCGCGGCTCGCCACCGTGCGCAGCGGCCACCGGACCGCGCTGCTCGACGCGATCTATTACGGTGTGGCCAAGATGAAGGACGCGCGCCATGAGCGCAAGGCGCTGCTGGTGGTCTCTGACGGCGGCGACAACCGCTCCCGTTACACCGAGGGCGAGGTGCGTTCGCAGGTGCGGGAATCCGACGTGGAGATTTATTCGATCGGGATCTTCGATCCTTACGCTGCGACTCCCGAGGAGCGCAGCGGTCCGCTGCTGCTGAATGAGCTATGCGAAGAAACCGGCGGGCGCATGTTCCGGGTGGACGACCTGTCGGAAATGAGCGATATCGCGGAGAAGATCTCAACGGAGTTGCGCAACCAGTACGTAATCGGATACACGCCCAAGGAAATGCATCGCGATGGCAAGTGGCGTAAAGTAAAAGTAAAGCTGAATCCACCACAGGGCCTGCCTCCACTTACTGTTCATGCGCGCACGGGCTACTATGCTCCATTGCAATAACGCGTTTCTACGGCAATTCCTGAGTTGGGGTGGCCTTTTCAGTTTTGTGCGAGGTCGCCGCTCCTGGGGTCGCGTCAACTGGAGGGCGGCGGCTTCGGGAAACAGTCACTCAGGAATTGCGATCGCGGTGCTTGTAGCCGGAGCTCTCTCGCTATCAGCGCAAAAGACGCCCAACCAGCCTGCGCCCACTTCGCCGCTGACGGTGGACCACGACCCTGTGCGTTCGCCCGACAGTGCCACGGCTTCTCCCTATGCGGGCGAAGGGGTGCGCAAGGAGGGTGGCGGTTTCGTTCTGCACACCGATGTGGAAGAGGTGGTGCTCAACGCGACGGTGCTGGACGGCAACCGGCTGGTGCAGGATCTGACCAAAGACAACTTCACGGTTTTCGAAGATGGTGTGAAACAAAGCATCATCAGCTTCCAGCACACGGACCTTCCCGTCTCGATCGGGCTGGTGGTCGATAATTCCGGCTCCATGTCGAAGAAACGTCCGGCGGTCAACAAGAGCGCCGTCGATCTGATCGAAGCCTCGAATAAGGAGGACGAGGCGTTTGTCGTGAATTTTTCCGACGAGGCATTCATCGATCAGGAATTTACCTCCGATGTGAGAAAGTTGCGCGATGGTTTGTCTCACATTGAGTCGCGCGGCGGCACAGCTCTCTACGATGCGGTGGTGGCTTCGGCCGATAAACTGGTGGCCGAAGCCAAGCGGCCCAAGCAGGTGCTGGTAATCATTACCGACGGCGAAGACAACGCCTCCACCCTCAACCTCGAGCAAACCATTCGCCGCGTACAGCAACTCTCGGGGCCAGTGATCTACACCATCGGGCTGCTGTTTGGCGACGAGATGAGCCATTCCGAGGTGCGGCACGCGCACCGGGCATTGGAAATGCTTTCCACCGAGACCGGTGGCATCGCTTTTTTCCCGAGATCCCTGGAACAGGTCGATGAGATCGCGGCCGAGGTGGCCCGCGACATCCGCAGCCAGTACACGCTGGGGTATCACTCCACGAAGCCGACCACGGATCCCGGCTTCCGTCGCGTCCAGGTCATGGCAGAGGGAAAGGGCTCGGGTAAGTTCAACGTCCGCACCCGCACGGGGTATTTTCCGGTGATGCGGGGCGCGAAGAAGACGAGCACGACTTCCGGACAGTAGTTTCCGGGGCGCATTGGCGCGGGATCGGGCCGACTGCTCCGCCGCGATAAGCTAGAAGCTGGGAGCTACCAGCTACAAAATGTCAGAACTGAAATTCTCGACCCTTGCTGTGCACGCGGGGCAGGAACCCGATCCGCTGACGGGCGCCGTGAATGTGCCCGTGTATCTTTCGTCCACATTTGAACTCACCGGCATCGGCAGCGACAAAGGCTGGGACTATTCGCGGGCCGGCAACCCGACCCGCGACCGGCTGGAGACCGCGCTGGCGAAACTGGAGGGCGGTCATTGCGGACATGCCTTCTCGAGCGGCATGGCGGCCATCTACGCTTTGGTGGCGACGTTGCATGCGGGCGACCACCTGATCTGCTCGCACAACGTCTATGGCGGAACTGCCCGGCTATTCAACCTGATCGTGTGCCACTACGGGATCGAGATTCAGTATGTGGACACGGGGGATCTCGACGCCGTCGCCGCGGCGATCCGGCCCAACACCAAGCTCATGCACGTGGAGACGCCGACCAATCCGCTCATGTCGCTCACCGATATTGCCGCGGTCTGCGAGATCGCTCATGCGCGGGGCGTCGAGGTGAGCGTGGATAACACGTTTATGTCGCCGGTGCTGCAGAGCCCGCTCAAACTCGGGGCGGACATCGTGATGCACTCGACGACGAAGTTCTTGAATGGACACTCGGATGGGTTGGGCGGGGCGCTGATCGGGTCGAGGCCGGAGCACAAGGAGCGGTTTCTGCTGGTGCAAAAGGCCGCCGGCGGCATCCTTTCCCCATTCGAATGCTTCCTCGTTCTGCGCGGCATCCGAACGCTGGCGCTGCGCATGAAGCAGCACGAGGAAAATGGCCGCGCAGTGGCGGAGTTCCTCTCCACGCAGCCCAAGGTGAAGAGGCTGGCCTACCCTGGGCTCAAGAGTCATCCTCAGCATCAGCTGGCGGCTCGGCAGCAGCGCGGCTTCGGATCGATGCTGAGCTTCGACCTGGGCACGCGGGAGGCGGCGGGGCGATTCCTGGGTGCCATCAAGCTGTTCCTCAACGCGGAATCTCTGGGCGGGGTCGAGTCGCTGGCATCGCACTCGGCCACCACAACCCATGCGTCGCTCACGGATGAAGAACGCGAGTCCATCGGCATCACGGAGGGACTGGTCCGGCTGTCGGTGGGCATCGAGCACAAGGACGATCTTGTCGCTGACCTCGAACAGGCGCTGGCTGCGGTGTGATCAAGCCTGGTGTTAGTGAGTACCTCACCATGAAGGCCGAATTCGAAGCATACACAGCCACCACGTTTACCTATCACGTCACGGTCCCACTTCCTGGTGTGAATCCTGGAGCATTCGAAACCAAGGGAGATTTGTTTACCTATCTATTCGGGCCCAGTTCAACGCATATACAAGGAGGACGCGCGTATTCGGAGAAGCGTTATTTGGCGGCGCCTCAACCAACGCATACGCCAACTTCTTCCACGCTGCCGGAGTGACGGGGCTATCCGCGAGCAACAACGGTTTTGCGATGGTCTTCGGGGGCGGCGTCGACATTCCGATTTCGAAGCGCATGGCGATTCGTCCTCTCCAATGCGATTACTTCTTGACCCGTTACGAGTGGAAGTCTCTCGGAATCAACAATCAAAGCAATTTCCGCTACCAGGCGGGAATTCTCTACACGTTGGGGCGATCTTACTGATTACCGACGCGGCACGATGCGGCTCTCTCAACCAAAGCATCGCTAGTAGTTTTCATAGTTGTTGGAAATGCTTCTTAACACTATGCTTCGAGCGAAAGTTTGAATCCGGCGGTCGTCACAGTCTTGCCCTCCGACGGCCCGCGCGTGGGCTCGTCCCGAGCAATCGGTTATCAGGCTTGAATCCAAAGGAGCAAATCTCATGAAGCCCGAACGGGAAAGCAACCCCTCTCTGTCGTACATCGAGGTAACTGAGCAAAAGCGGCTCAATGATGCCCGCGAACAGGGCGTCCCTTGGAAGAAATGGGGACCCTATCTCAGCGAACGGCAGTGGGGCACGGTGCGAGAAGACTACAGCAAAGATGGCAATGCCTGGGATTACTTCACGCACGACGAGTCGCGATCGCGCGCATACCGGTGGGGCGAAGATGGGATGGCCGGGATCAGCGACGACAAGCAGCAGCTTTGCTTCGCGCTCGCGCTCTGGAACGGGCGTGATCCCATTCTCAAGGAGCGCATGTTCGGCCTGACGAACAGCGAATCCAACCACGGGGAAGACGTCAAGGAATATTACTTCTACGTCGACAGCACCCCAACCCACTCCTACATGAAGCACGTCTACAAGTATCCGCAGCGGGAATTTCCCTACCGCGATCTTGTTGAAACAAACGCGCGCCGTTCTCGCGAGGAGTTCGAATACGAACTGATCGATTCCGGCATTTTTGATGATGATCGCTATTTTGACGTGTTTACAGAATATGCCAAAGCCTCTCCCGAAGACATCCTCATCCGTATTACCGTCCACAATCGTGGTCCCGAGGCGGCGGAAATTCATGTTCTCCCCAACCTGTGGTTCCGGAACACATGGTCCTGGGGGCATGGCAACCCCAAGCCCAATCTGCGGCGGACGAGCAATGGCGCCATTGTTGCGACGCATCCTACTCTGGCCGACTGCACGCTCCAGTGCGACGGCAAGCCCAAACTTCTATTCACCGAGAATGAATCAAATGCCAGCCGCCTGTGGGGCCAATCCAACCCTTCCCCTTTTGTGAAGGACGCATTCCATGAATACGTGATCCGGGGGAACAAGGACGCCGTCAATCCCGACAACACGGGCACGAAGGCCGCTGCCCACTATGTGCTGCAGGTTCCCGGGGAGGGACACGCGGAAGTACGCCTGCGGCTCAGCGCCACACCGCCCGCCGACGCATTCTCTGATTTCGACAAGATCTTTACCGCCCGGCTTGCCGATGCCGACGAGTTTTACAACCGCATCACGCCCCAATCGTTGAGCGAAGATGAACGCCGCGTTCACCGTCAGGCCCTGGCCGGCATGATGTGGAGCAAGCAGTATTACTATTTCGATCTCGACGAGTGGCTCATCGAGCACGATGCCCACCCCATGGTGGGAAGCGGCAGTGGAGCCTCGCGCAACAGCGATTGGTTCCACATGCTCAACCGCGACATCATCTCCATGCCGGACAAGTGGGAGTATCCGTGGTATGCGGCCTGGGACCTGGCATTTCATACCATCTCGCTTTCGCTGGTGGACTTCGACTTTGCCAAAGAGCAGCTCCTGCTCATGCTGAGAAACCTGTATTCGCACCCCAACGGACAGATCCCGGCCTATGAGTGGAACTTCGGCGACGTGAATCCCCCGGTACACGCCTGGGCGACCCTGTTCCTTTACAAAATAGAGACAGAACTGGGCCGCGCGGACATTCGTTTCCTGGAACGCTGCTTCCAGGGCCTGATGCTGAATTTCAACTGGTGGGTGAATCGCAAGGACCCGCAGGGGCGAAACGTTTTCGCGGGCGGTTTCCTGGGACTGGATAACATCGGCGTCTTTGATCGCAGCGCGCCCCTGCCGACTGGCGGGTACCTGGATCAGGCCGACGGCACTGCATGGATGGCGTTTTACTGCCAGTGCATGTTGGAGATTGCGCTGATTCTAAGCGACTACGATTCAATGTACGAGGAGATCGCCTACCGTTTCATCGAACATTTTGCCTGGATCGCCTACGCCATGGACCGCATGGGCGTGAACCACGACGAGATGTGGGATGAGGAGGACGGATTCTTCTACGATCTGCTCCATTTCCCGAACGGGGACAGCATGCGCCTGAGAATCCGGTCGATGGTAGGACTGTTACCGCTATGCGCGACCACCTCAGTTGAGCACGATGCTCTCGTGAAACATCCACGGATTGCTGAACTGCTCGATTTGTTCCGTAAGCGCCACCCGGAAGTGATCCAAAAGATCGCTTCAGCCGAGGACCTGGAAAAGGGCGGGTATATGGGGCGTAGGCTGATGACGGCTTGCAACCGGCCAAAACTACTGCGCGTTCTGAAGTACATGCTCGACGAGAACGAATTCCTCAGTCCCTACGGCATACGCTCGCTTTCAAAATATCACCTGGAGCATCCCTTCGTGTTTCACCTGAGCGGACAGGAATACAAAGTGCAGTACCTTCCCGCGGAGTCGAATACCGGCATGTTCGGGGG
>DASXGD010000431.1:0-2329 GCA_036489245.1 Occallatibacter sp.
GCAACAATCCCGTGGCGAAGATAGTCCCTGTGACGACGATAGTCGCGGCACCCATGGGCAACTGTCTTACAAATCTTGCGCGAGGATTCATCCGACATTCCCCCCATTCCGGGTGCGTCGTGGGGCCAGGATCGCCGCTTCTTGTGTCTTGGACAATGGTAAAGCGGTCACCGCGTGCGCAGCAGGAGTCCAGCCAGCCAATTGACTGGGCCGAGCGCGCGCCCGAAGCCTATCGTCCGCTCGCCATAGCGCGGCGATCACGCCTGGAGACTCGGCGGCTGCTGACGCGGCGCTGCGTCAATGCGCGACTGCGGCAGCTGCAGGGAGAACAAAATCGTTTAAGGCCGTGGCCCGGTGAGGCCAGATGAGTTGCCGCCATAGACGCCGGCAGTAGACACGACCACCAAGTCTAGGCTCGGCATGATAAAGAGGCGCCGCCCGCCATAACCGGAAGCAGTCACCAAATCGTGCTCAGGGCGATCATCAGGTACGTGGCCGAGCCACCACAGATAACCATAGGATGTAATGCCTTCCCGGCCGTTGAACATCAGGCCCGTGCCGGTCATCCGTGGAATGACCGACTGATCGATCCATGCAGATGATCATCCACTGCATGACCGTCCCCCTTCAGAATGCGGTGGAAGCTTATCCGAATTCCGGGAGAGTGTCGCGGCACGGGCCACGGTGGCGTTCACAGAGCCGACACTATGGTCCGATCGCGCCCAAAAGCGGCCTGCGGCCTATGTTCTCTGCGATCATGACCAGGTAGCCGTCCGGGTCCTGCACGAAAACCTCTCTCTGTCCGCTCTCACAATCTCCGGTCCTGCGCCACACCTCGCGTGGCCCGAGATAGATTGGCCAGTTGCTCACTGCCAAGGCGGACAGCACCGGCTCGATGTTCGCAAAGTAGATCTGGAACATGGCTCCCTGGCCAAGCGGAAAGTCCAGAGGTCCCGTCTCGAAACGACCATGCCGCTGGCACAACATGATTTGGTGGCCTTCCGGATGCTCCAGATAGACGAACCGCTCTTCCGACCTCTCGAAGGCCGTCTGAAACCCCAGGACGTCCCGCCAGAAGGACAGGCTCGCCCCGAGGTTGTTCACAAGGAGTTCGACAACCATGCGCGCCCAACCGCTGCGTGGCGGCGCATCCAATGCCTCGGTCGCTTCCCTTACTTCTGCCATCCCTATCCTCAAACTCCCCCTAACAGCAACCGCTTAGCAGCCCAGCCATAATAGTGCCAGGCGATGTCTTGATAGGGACACTGCACGTTGGTACAGAACTTACGGTTTTTGCCACCGCCGGCCGCGCATGCCGGCCGCCAGGGATTCTGGCGTTTTAGGTGAACATCTCGATTGAGCCGTCGAGGGCCATCAGGCCGGTCTCGACGGTGAGTTGGGGATGGTGCTTTGCGACCGCTTCGCGGAACTCGGCCAGGACCTCGCGGTGGGTCTTGGTCTCGATCTGCGGATTGGCGATGCTGTCGTCGCCATAAGCGATCCGGGCGGCGCCGCAGTCGCGGTGGTCGATCGCGATCACCTTGGTGATGCGATGCAGTTGCACCGAGGTTGCAAGGTTGTCCCAAAATGCCGGCCGCCAGGTCTCGAACTTGGGTGCGACGACGGCGATCGCCGCTCCCGCAATGACGAACTGGCTGTACTTGCCGCTGAGCCCACGTTTCTCCATGTAGTCGTAAACCGGCGTCACCATCCGCGGATCGATGCAGGAGAGCAGCATCGCTTCGTAATCGCCCTCCGCCGCCCAGGTCTTGAACGGCAGGGTCGCCGCCAGCCCCCCAATTCCCGCTATTTGCAAGAAATGGCGGCGGTCGAAGCGGCCGAGTGCCAGGTCGCCGACGCATGAACAGGGCGCAACAGGACGCATCGTTTTTCCTTCCGAACAGCTGCGAAATCTTATCAGATGAAAAATTCCACGCCCATGCCTCTTACCCACCGTGGCAGAGGGTTGTACTCGCCGACTGGGAAGAGGCGTCGCCGAGGCGGTAGAACATGCCGGCGATCACGCGGCGACCAAGCAACCGGGAGAAGGGGCATTAGTGACGACGGCACGGTTCCGCGTTGCGAAAAAAAGAGAACGCGCGCCAGAACCCGCGCCCGATCAGCGGGTTGGGCCGTGCAAAACTCTGACGCCGTGAAAGAATTGACCATTGGCTGGATTAGCGCTGTACGTCCCCCGCCTTCGCGAGGGCAGGCTCTTCGAGACAGCCGCGGAGCCTGTCCTCGGGCCGGCCGAAGGCCGGACCCGTGGGCGGCTTCCTCAGAGCCTGCCCCGGCGAAGGCCGGGGATGAGGTCATTTCTTAATGTCAT
>DASXGD010000460.1:0-17179 GCA_036489245.1 Occallatibacter sp.
ATCGTATTTCCAGGAGTATCTGGACCCCGGCTACCGGACTCAGCCGGAATATGAAGAGAGCGAAAAGCCTTCCTTTGAGAATTTCCTGTCTCAGCCGACGACCCTGGCCGATCACCTGGCGTGGCAACTGGGAGCTCTGACCCTGGAGCCGGCGCTGAATGACGCCGCGGAGTTCGTAGTCGGGAACCTGGACGAGGACGGATACCTGGCGGCCAGTGAGGAAGAGATGGCGCCCGCGTTCCGCCCGGTTGCGGACCGGCACAAATCCACAAATGAAGACGACAACGTCAACGGGAACGGTGCAGACCCGCTGATCGCCAAAGCCATTGAATTAATCAGGCGGGGCCTCGACCTGGTTCAGCACCTGGACCCTGCCGGGGTGGGGGCCCGGGATCTGCGCGAGTGCCTCATGATCCAAATCTCGGCCCAGCAACAGGAATTTTCCCAGGTATATTCGCGCCAGCACCAGGCCGATTCCGACGGGGATCCGCACCGGAGTTTCCGCACCGAAGCGGAGGCGCGGCTGGAAGAGCGGCGCCGGGCGATGGAAGTGGCGGCCCTGATCGTGGACAAGCATCTCCACCTGCTGCAGAAGCGCGATCTGAAGGACCTGTCCAAGGCAACCCAGGTTACCTCGGAGGAAGCGCACGCGGCGCTGGAGTTTATTCGCACGCTGGACCCGCGGCCGGGACGGCAATACAACCGCGAACAAACCCGGCTGATCGAGCCGGACGTGGTATTTGTCAAGCGGGGCGGCGAGTGGGTAGTTTCCATGAACGAGGAAGACATGCCCAGCTTGCGGCTCAGCCGGCGTTACCGCCAGATGCTGGCTGCCGAAGGCACCGAGCGGGAAGTCAAGGATTATGTCAAGGAACGGTTCCGCTCCGCCCTGCAATTGATGCGCAATATTGCGCAGAGGAAGAGCACGATCCTGAGGACATGCGAGGTGATTGTCCGGCGCCAGCAGGATTTTCTGGACCAGGGCATCGAGGCGCTGCGGCCGATGATGATCAAGGAGGTCGCGGAGGAGATCGGGGTTCATGCCTCAACCGTGAGCCGGGCGGTGGCGAATAAATATGCGCACACTCCCCAGGGCGTGATCGAACTGCGGTTTTTCTTCTCCGAGGGGTCGAACGGGCCGGAGGGCGCCGATACGCCGCTGCTGGTGCTCAAGCGAAAAGTACGCAAACTCATTGACGATGAAGACCCCAAGCATCCCCTGACCGACGACCAGCTGGCCGCGATGCTGCAGGCGCAGGGGATCCAGCTTACCCGCCGGACAGTGGCCAAATATCGGGAAGACATGAACATTCCTTCAACGCACCAGAGACGAAAGCGGGATGGATAAAGCGAGGGACTAGGGACTTAGGGCGGGGGACTAGCAAGACGCCTAGTTCCTCCCGGCACGGAATGCTATAGAATCCGTAGAATTCTCCTGTCGCGCAGAACGGCGGGAGCACAGAAGACGAGAGCGGAGGCTGACCATGGAAGTGGAGTTGACCGCCAGACAGGTCCGGATTCCCAAAGCGCTGCGTGCGCAGGTGGAAGACGGGATGAATCGCATCGCCCGTATTATGGGCAAGACCACGACTGCCTCAATCACTTTTCGGACGCAGAGGCATCTGCAGATCGCTGAACTTACCGTGAAGGCGCGGTTGCAGACCATCGCGGCCTATGGGGAGGCCGATACCCAGGAATCCGCGCTGCGAGCCGCCCTGGCTCATGCTGAACACCAGGCGCTTCGCTACCGGGACCGGAACCTGGCGCGCAAGCGGCTGCCGAAAGAAGAGAAGGTACTGGAAGCCCCGCCGGTGACCCGGCCGAAGTCGCGCTCCGTCCGGCCTGAAGCCGGTTCGGAAAACGGGACCGGAACGGGCGCCGAATCCAAGGCCCGCGCGGCCATTGCGGTTCATTCCTTTCCCGCTCCGGCGACCGTCGTGGAACCGCATATCATCAAGAGCGGCGACGCCATCGCATTGAAACCGATGACGGTCGAGGAAGCGGTGAAAGAGGCCGAATTCCGCGATCGCGATCTGTTCATCTTCCGCGATCTAGCGGGTGAGCTGTTCGTCCTTCATCGCCGCCGGGACGGGCAGATGGAACTGGTTGAAATTCCCTAGCGGTTGTGACTCGGAAGTTCGTGGCATCAACCGAAGGGCGGAGTGGCTTCGTGGTCTCCCACCCTTTCCGCAGAATCAAGCGGAAAGGATGGGGCACGGAGATTCGTGGTTTCGTCCGCGGTCTCACCAGTTGTGGGAAAGCGCTGCTCGCTGGACACTCCGAGCGCCACTGGGTGGTATCACCCGCTCAATGCGGACGCTTGAAGCGGGCACCCCTCATCGGCGGCCATAGTACGATGGGCGCATGACCCCATTCGAGCCGTCAGGGCCACATCCGTTCAGGCAAGCCCCAACCACGTGGGTGAATCGATGAATCAGGCGAAAGAACTGGTCATCGTGACGGGCATTTCCGGGGCGGGAAAAGCGTCGGCGCTGAAAGCATTCGAGGACCTTGGCTATCACGCGGTCGACAACCTGCCGCTGGAACTGCTGCCGGATTTCGCGGAGCTGGTAGGCAAGTCGACCGAGATCGAGAGCGCGGCTATCGTCGTCGATATCCGGGAGGGACAGACGCTCGATCGCCTTCCTGAAATTCTCAAGGAAGTCAAAACGGTTCTGCCCACCAGCGTGGTCTTTCTGGACGCAAAGGATGAGGTACTGGTGCGGCGCTATTCCGAGACGCGGCGCCCGCATCCGCTCAGCCGTTCGGAAACGGTGTCGCGCTCAATCGTGGAAGAACGGCAGCTTCTCGATCCGATCCGGAATGTCGCCGATACCCTGATCGATACTTCAAACTTCAACGTGCACGAGTTGCGCGCCAACATCCAGACCCGGTTCAGTCACGGCGACAAGACCAAGCATCTGCTGGTTTCGTGCCTGAGCTTCGGGTTCAAGAATGGAGTGCCGCTCGATGCGGACATGGTGTTCGATGTGCGCTTTCTTCCCAATCCGCACTTTGTGCCGGAGTTCCGCAACAAGACCGGGAAGGATCCGAAGGTGGCGGAGTTCGTGCGCAGTTTTCCGCAGACGGTCGAGTTTCTGGCGCGCGTGACTGACCTTATGCTTTTCCTGCTCCCCCACTACGTGGAAGAAGGGAAGAGCTATCTGACGGTGGGCTTTGGCTGCACCGGGGGCCAGCATCGAAGCGTGATGATGGCCGAGGAAATGGCGCAGCGATTGAAAGAAGCGGGATATCACGTGAAGGCGCTGCACCGCGATATGCCGCGGCAGGGGTGAGGCTTCCCGGAGAGTGATCCCAGGTTTCAAACGCGGGACCTGGGGCACCCCCGCACCTCAGATGCGGACTTCACCAGCTCTTCTTGATGATTGTATCCACGGCGAAACCGCCGTTGGGATCGCGTGTGGCGCTGACGCCGAAGCGCGGATTGAACTGGTACTGCCCCTGGATTGTCTGTCCCTGGGTTGAGGCCACGTTGCTGGTAAAGGTCACAAACAGATTTCCGGTCACGCGCTGCTGAATGCTGATGATGGCCCCCGGCGGCCCCTGCGACGTGGAGTTAGCCAATACCGGGTTGATGGAGAGCTGCGAGATGCCGGCGATCTTCGAGACGCGGCTGGTCACCTGGCTCGAGACTTGCGAGGCGATCAGGGATTGGGCCTGCTGGTTGGTGGAGGAGTTGGCCGCGTTCTGGGCGCTGGCTTCGGTGGTCTTGCCAAAGGCCAGGAGGTTGATGATGTCGGCCTGGGGCAGCGCCGGGTCGGAGATGTATTGCGTCTGGAGCTGATCGATCGGTCCCCGGAACTGCAATGCGATGTTGTACTGCTGAATCGTGGTGTTCACAGCGAGATTCACGACGGGCTGCGTCTGCGAAGGATTGACGAACTGCACCGTTCCCGAGTTCAGCAGGAATCGATCGCCATTTATGAGCACTTCGCCGTTGTTGAGGATCACCCGGCCGAGGATGACCGGGTCTGCGGCTGTGCCGCGCAACTGCAGATTGGCGGAGCCATTTACGCTGAGCGCGCGGCTGACCAGGTTCACGTTGTTGGTGGAGTGAACGCCGACATTGAGTTGAATATTCTGAGCGAATCCGCGCGACGGGGGAGAGGCGACGCCGCTGAACTGGCCGATGAAACTGGTGAGGTCGAACGCCGGCGTGAAGGAAAGATCGGCGATATTCACTGTTCCGCCCAGGTTCGCGTTGTCGGTGGTGCCGGCAAACCGGACGTTGGCGTCGAGGGTTTCGCGCAAGCCCTGCGGATAAAGCATGCGGATGCCCCTGGCCGCGAGGCCGAGATCGAATTGGATCGCCGGGCGGTAAGCGACACCGCCCTGCGCGGTGATCTTTCCGCCTCCAATGGTGCCCTCGAATTTGCTGACATTGATGCGATCGCTGGTGAGCGTCAACACGCCGTTGCCGTGCTGAAGAGCGACGGGAAGGTCGTTCGAGGCATAGTTGGCATCGACGATATCGATTTCGCCGCCCAGGTTGGGGCTGTTGCCGTGGGAGTTGATGTGGAACCTCACTTCGCCTGAAGTGCGCGCGTCGGGATTGAACAGCTGGGCCACATGAAGGTTCACTGTACCTTCAAGCACCAGGGACATGGGTGCGTCGCCCGCAACCGGAATGGAGCCCTCGAATTCGAGGTTTGTATCGGTTCCCTTGATCGCGCTCCGCGGAACATCGATGACGTTGTTTTTGTAGTCGATGTGGAGGGGAGCCGCGGCGGCGAGCTGGATATTGTCGGTGTAGGCAAGGCGCAGATACGGCACGGTGATATGGGCTTCGAGCAGGTTCTTGTTCTTCAGCGGGCCGTGCAGGGTGGCGTGGACCTCAGTTTCGCCCGTGACGGAGTCGGCCTGGTCCGGGGCATAGACGGCGAGCAAAGGCTGCAGCGGGATCCCTTGCGTGTCGACAGATGCATCGGTGAGGTAGTCGCCGTTCAGGTTGATGCGTGCTTTTGCCTGGATCGTGGAGTGAACCGCCGAGGACTGCAGAGTCGCATCGGCAACGTGGTTTGCCACATTCAACTGCAGATTGATGCGATCGATGGTCTGCTTCTGGATGACAAGAGAAGGAATCTCGACGGTCGCATTCATCTGCGGATTGTCAAAGCTTCCTTCACCGCTGGCATGGAGAGACACGACCCCAGTGGCGTCGATATTTTTGGCCTTGAGGTTTTGCACCTGATCCAGCCGGATCCCGTCGGAAGCCAATTGCGCGGTGTAGGTTTTCTGCTTCGGATGAACCGTTACATTTCCCTGAAGGGAACCGGAGGGAAGGCGGATCGACAAGTTGGCGTGGGCGTCGTCGCTGCTGCCATTGAATTCGACATTGAGCGAGTTTACCGGCTCGTCGTACGCGATGACTTTGGTGAGCGCGACGTGACCGCTTCCAATTGGATTGAGCTCGGTTCCGTGCAGGGATATATGGGTGTTCAACGTGCCGGTTACGGGGATCTGCTGGCCCGCGAGCCTGGTGAGGTCCGCGATGTTCATCTGGGAAGCATCGAGGTCAACCTGGATGGCACTGGCATCGGTGAATGACCACTTATTGAGACCCGCGCTGGCGCTGAAGGTGATGCGGCCTCCTGTCTGCGGCTCGAGATCGGCATGTTGCAGGCTGGCTGCGGACGGACTGGCATCGAGGCTTGTCCGAACGACCTTCCAGTCGGTTCCATTCAGGTGGAGATTGGCCGCCGAGAGCTGACCCGTGATGCGCGGTGCGGACATGGAGCCCTGCACGGTTCCCTGGAAGGATGCTGCGCCGGAGATGTCGAGAGGCTGAGCGGTGGCGGCGGGCGCCGTGAAGAGACTGGCGATGGTAACCACCTCACGCAGATCATCGGCTTGCAGATGTACAGCCAGGCTCGATCGCTTGCTGATGACTCCATTCATTGTGAGATTGGTCGCGGGCGTATGCAGATAACTCTGGGCCAACGCGAGTTGCTGGTTGGCTGCTGTGTAGGTGGCGTGGATGGCGCTGTCGACAGGAATGACGGCCGGTGATGCACCGGCGGGAGTCGCATGGGCAGCCGGCTGCGCACCCTGAGCCTGGCCCGTAATCGTGGCATCCGCCTTCGCTACGAGATCGTTTAGCGTCTTTCCCCAGCTGGCTTTCCCATCCGCGTTCAGCACGCCGGTGATGGCAACTTTGCCGGTGGAGGCCGAGGGGCCGAGGAGCTGTCTGGCCTGGGCGAGAGAGATTCCGCGCACGGAGGCAGTGGCTTCGGATCGGGAGTTGCCGTTGATGTTTTTCATCGTCCCCTGGGCCGTGAGCTGCCCGCCGAGCAGGCTGGCGCGAAAATCGCGCAGCGTGGCGTCGCCATTTTTCAGGGAATAATGAGCCGCAATACTCGTGACCGCAGCTTTGGCCGAACCGGTTTTCACGAGCAACTGGGGGCTGTTCAATTCACCGTTGATGACCAGGGCCAGGAGTGCCGGTTGATTGGGGATGGACTGATATTGAGCCGATCCTGTAGCCCGGACCACGCCGGCGGGTACAGACGGATTGTTGAGCAACCGGGCCAGCTGCGCGCCGTCGGCGGTGACATCATACTGCGCCTGAACGGACGGATTGGTGCTGTAATTGCTGGCTGTGGCTGAAAGGGCGATCTGTGCCGCGCCGCCGGAAATCGTCGCCGTGCTGAGATGAAACGTGGTGGGCGTGGCATCGAATTGGGCTTCGAGATTGTGCGTAAAGGGCTGGAACGCCCCGTAGGCGAGACGGCCGTTTGCATAGGCGAGCTTTCCTGTGTACTGCTTGAGGGCCTGGTTGAAGACTGAATGAAAGTCGACATTGTGAAGGTCGGCTGCCAGGGAAATGGGCCGATCGTTGTAGAACATCTCGCCGTGATCGAGTATCGCGTGGCGAATGCCGAGATCGAACACACTGGTGTTGTTGCTGCTGTTGCTGCTCTTGATGGTGGGGATGTTCGAATGGCCATCCTTATCCACGTACACCTGCACCACCGGCCGATCCACCCGAATATCGTCGAGGTACCACTTCTTGCGCAGGACGGATATGATTCGAACCCGTGCTTCGGCGTGTTGCACCTGGAGCAATGGCGGGTTGGAATAGGGACTGGCGCCGTCGATCGTGACACCGTAGAGATCGAGGCGAAGATCCGACAGGCTCAGGGCATAGTTTTGCAATTGCACCCGGACGCCGAGACTCTCCCGCGCCTGTTGCTCTGCGGTCCGGATCACATAGTTATGAAACCTCGTGCTGTTGAGCAGGATGGCGGTAATTGCGGCGAACAGAATAAGGAGAATCGTCGATGCCGCGTAGAACCACGCGAGGACTCTCATGAAGCGGCGGTAGCGGCGCGGAGGAACGGGTTCAGGAAGCGGTTCGGGATGCCGGGAAGACGCAGTCACCATAACGTTCTCTCCATTTCGGATCGACGTATCGACTCTGTGTTGATCGCGCTCTTTCCGCGTGGAGTCGTCTTGTTAAAAATTCTTCAAAACGCCTGGCCTACGCTGACGAAGTACTGCGTTGCCTTGATGCCAGGAACGGGATTGAGGTTCTGTCCTATGTCCACCCGGATGGGACCGACCGGAGTCGAGTAGCGGAAGCCGCCGCCCACGTTATTCGAATAAAGGGTAGTGAATTGGCGGAAGCCGACCAGGGGGAACACGTTTCCCCCATCATAAAACCCGACCATGGTCAATCCCTTCTTGATCGGCAGGGGGATGCGGGCTTCGGCGTTGAAGATCAGCAACTCATTGCCGCCGGCGGGAACCTGGATAAAGTCATTGCAGTTGGTTGATCCGTCGGAGCAAACCTGCACCTTGCGCTGCGGCCCGGCGCCATCCAGCGGATAGCCGCGGAGCGAATTGCTGCCGCCGGTGAAGAACTTCTCGCTGGTCGGCACGTGGCTGGCGGAGTATGGCTGGGCCAGGCCGAGGCGGACGCTGCCCGCCCACACGATGTTGTGGAACGCCTGCTTGTACCAGGCGGCCTGGGCGTTCAGTTTGGCAAAGTTCACACTCGATCCGAGCCTGGTCGAATTCAGGTCCATCTCGATCGATTGCAGTACCCCGCTGTGCTCGTCCATTACGTTGTCGCGCGTGTCGCGTGTCAGGTTGGCGGCCAGGGTGGAAAGCTGCACGTTTTGATCGGACGCGGCCACTAAATCGGGAATGAGAAGATGGGTCAGATTGGTTTGGCTGAACTGGTAACGAAAAAAAAGCGCGTTCTTTTTTGCCCGGTCGATGAAGCGCTGAAGCTGGAAGCCGCCGATCTCCTGCACTGATGAGAAGATGGGGTTCTGCTCGTTATTTTCGGCGGTAAACGAGAGGGTAGCGCGCCAGCTGGATGAGTGGAAGTAAGGATCGATGAAGTAGAACGAGCCGCGCTGGTCCAGTATTCCCGCGAAACCGGTGACGGAAATGGTTTCCCCCCGCCCGCGGAAATTGTTGCGCGTGTATTGAGCTGTTCCGCGGGGGCCCCAGAACGTGGATTGGCTGGTGGTGAAATTCGGCGGCAGCCCAACGGGAGGAAGACCGGGCACCGCAACTGTTCCACCGGGTACATTGCCGCCGCGGTTGATCACTTCGAACCCGATGCCATAGGTGAAGTCGTTCTTCTTGGCTTCATGGACTTTTACCAATACATCTTCGGTGGTCTGGGTAGTCACATCGCGTTTGGGATCGACTTCCGCCCAATCGAAGACGTTGGGCAGATCGTAGAGCCGGCTGCCGGCGGTCAGGAGGTCGGTTTCAGTGAGAGGCTGTTCCGGCTTAATCATGGACACATCGCGATTGATCAACTGCTGCGCGGTGTGTTCGCGGCCCAGTGTGATCACGTCGCCGGTAATCACCCTGGGACCCTCATAGATGTGATACACCACGTTGATCCGGTGCGAGTCTTTCTTCGACACTTCGGTCGCCGTCTCTCGAAAGCTCGAGGTCAGATACCCGGCGCGCAGATAGTTGGCGACGATATTGGTCCGGTCCTGTTGTACGTGAGCCTGTGAATACGGCTGCCCGACCGCAAGTTTCAGGCCATCGGGCGCATAGCGGGCGGGGGGAAACGTCTCCGCTCCTTCCACCACGAGTGAATTCACCAGGTCCCGCGGCCCCTCGGTTACGCGAAAGGCAACGTTGATGTCTGCGCCGCGATTTGACACGGTGGGAACCACCGCAACATCGCTGAATCCCTCCGATTCATAGACCGCTTTTAGATTCTTCACGCTGGCGCGCACGAGATTGTCGCTGAATTTGCCCGACGAGAAGAAGCGCTTCTTCTCGATGGCGATGTGCGGCATCAACTGGGAGGAGGACAATTGGACATTGCCCGCCAGCTTGATGTCGGCCACCTTATGCTTCTTTTGCTTCGTAATGTTGTAAACGATCGCGTCGTGGGTTGGGGCAGCCTCCAGGTGAGACTCGACCTTCACGTCGAAGAATCCCTTGGACTGGAAATAGGATGCCAGGGCCTGTCGTCCTTCCTCGACAGATTCGTCGTCAACACCAATACCCTGATAAACGGGGAGCAGCGACTTGCGTGTCCAGGGCCAGACATGCGCGCCCTGAATATCTACTTTGATCGTGGGTCCCGGAACGATCTCAAAGTGAATGTCGGCGCGATTGGTGTCGGCGTGGTATTCGGCTCCGGCGAGTTTGACCTGCGCATTGAGCAGTCCCCTCTTTTCCAGTTCCGTCTGCAGGTAGTTTGTTGCCTTGCTGATTGTGCCCCGGCGATATCTCTTGCCCGGACGGATCGCAACCGTTCGCGCGCGCGCAACGATGGTCTGCAAACTGGCCCGCAGCTTTTCCTGTTCGGCGGTTGAAACTCCATCGATGACGATGTCGCCGAACGTCGCCCGCCGGCTCAGGGTGGCAGCAAATGAGACGTTGGCGATCTGGCGTTTCCCATCCACTTCTACATCGGACCGGACCTCTGCCTGGAAAAATCCTGCCTGGCGATAGAAATTGAGCAGCCTCTGCCGGTCACGCTCAATCTCTGCGGCATTGAAGGGTGCCTGCACCGGGTAGTTCGCCACCTGGATCAGTCGCGAGTAGGGAAACTGCTCTCCCCCGGGAAAGCGAAAGATTCCGATGTACACCGCCGGTTCGAGGACGAAGCGGATGCGCACGCCGTTCGATTCCGGATCCACCCGGATGCGCACCTCTTCGTACTTTCCCGCAGACTTGATTGCCGCCGCTGTCTGTTCGACCTTCTGGTGGGAAAACGGCTCTCCGGTTTTTTGATTCACGTCCGAGGAAAACTTGTTGGGATCCAGATCCGGCTGCCCGGCGAACTCGATGGAGGAGACGTTCTGGCCTTCAAAGGATGAAAGCATTTCCCCGGGTGCTGTTTTCGGAACAGAGGTTTTTGCGTCTGATTCACCGGAAGCGGATGCCGAGCCAGCACCTGGGTTCTGGGCGGACAGCCCGGAGGGCAACGCCAGAACCAGGAAGAGATACAAGAAGAGGGAGGAACCGATAGTATGACGAAATCGCGAGTCGGGCCGGGATCCTACCCGGTGCTGACAGGCGTTCGAGCTGGTTCGGTGCATACAAACTGTTTGAAGTCTCACTTGCGATGGGATGCGTGGCCAAAGGGGTTGGTTGATTTCCGTTGCGCGCGGGGCGGCGGGAGTCTGTCGGGTTCTGTTCGCGGGGCTATCGCCCCAGCCGCTCGGCGCATCCATACCCGATTGTAAGTGCGGCAGTCCAATGCCAGTCTAATCAGGAGACTCGGGGAGGGCATATTTCTGCAGCGGGATCCAACGTCGATCCGCGACTGAGCCGCGACGAACGCCGCGTTTGGGACTTCGTGTCTCGCACTCCCCTGAAGTCGCTCTGGGATCTTCGCGGCGTTCCCCTCCGTGAGGTCGCCCGGCGAACGACGAAATCCGTGATCGAGGACCGGATATTTGGGCACGCAGCCGAACTCGGCTTTTATTTCCTCTTCGCTCTTTTCCCCACCCTGTTCAGCGCCACTTCGATTCTTGGTCTGATTGCCCGATCGGCCTCCAAAATCTATACCCGCTTGCTCGATTACCTGGCGCTCGTCATCCCCACAGAGGCCCTGGGAACCATTCTCAACACCTTCAATGAGACGGCGGCGGCGTCGTCTTCCGGCAAGATCACTTTCGGCCTCATTGCGGCCGTCTGGTCGGCATCGGTGGGCATCTCGGCCCTCCAGGATTCGCTCAACGCGGTGTACAAGATCGACGACTCCCGCTCGTATATACGGGCTCGCGTCGATGCCATCGGCCTCACAATAATCCTCACGGGGATCATGAGCCTGTGCCTGGGGTCAATGCTGGGCGGTGATGTTGTGGCGTCGGTTGCCGCCCGCCGCATCGGCGATGAAGTTGTGAGAACGGCTGCAATGGCCTCCGCCAGGATCATTGGATGGACCGTGGCGACGGCGCTGCTCGCGTTGGCTTTCGCGGTCATCTACTACTGGGCGCCGGATCTCAAGGTCCGGTGCTGGCATTGGCTCACTCCGGGAGGGGCGATCGGCATCGTGGGCTGGCTGCTGGCGTCGCTTGCGCTCCGGGTCTATCTCCATTTCTTTAACAGCTTCTCGGTCACCTATGGCTCCCTGGGGGCAGTGATCATTTTGCTCACGTGGTTCTATATCACCGGGCTGATGATCCTTCTCGGGGCTGAGGTCAATAGCGAAATCGAGGCTGCGGCGGCGGAGTTGCGAATTGGGATAGAGCCAGCATCGGGAGCAGCCGTACCTCAGGGGGCAACGGACTCCCCGGCCGCCGGAGCCGCCGACTGATCCTTTCTTTGCCGGTCCTGCCTCTACGGTCAGGGCTGTTCGCATCTTTACGCTCAGACCCGGCCTGCACTCTTTGGAGTGCACTTCAGGAGGTTCCTTCTGCAACTATTCGAATCAATCGGACGTCAGAAAGGAAGTGGTTGAAAATGGGGATGTTGCTGGTGAATCGATGGTCTGTGCAGCACCTGCAGAAATTACCGGTGAACGGGGCTTAGGAACGAGAATGTCGCCGTAGTAGACTAGAGCGGTTTGCTTCACGCAGAGACCTCGAGCAAGCGTGGTCCTTTCGAGCAAAAAGACCGCCTGGCCGAGCGGAACCCTGGGGCAGCATTAAGGGAAAACCGCTTTAACCGCTTCGAGTCTTCTCGAGCGAAACCATCGGGGGCGCCGGCTCCCACCCAATCCACGCAAGTTTGCAAGTCGCCACAAGAGAAAAAATGGACCAACAATCATCTGTTTCGCACGTTCAGCCGGCGAGTCAGTCTGCCGGAGATTCGCCCAAGCCGGTGAAGAAGCGCCGCCATCGCTGGGTATGGGTCGTTGTTTTGCTCTTCTTCGCGGCGACGTTTTACTGGGTCATCCAACACCAGCAAAAAGGCCAGGCGGCCACCACGGGCGGGGGACGGCGCCCGATGGGCGGCACCGTTCCAATAACGACTGCGACAGCGCGCAAAGGCAGTGTCGGAGTGTATGAGAATGCCATCGGCACCGTGACGCCTATCTATACCGCGTCGATGACCGCCCAGGTAACAGGGGTGATTACCGAGGTGCACTACCGCGAAGGCCAATTCGTGCGCAAGGGCGACCCCCTGATCGACATCGATTCCCGCCAGTACGAAGCACAGCTGGCGCAGGCCCAGGGCACCCTCGAGCACGATCAAAGCCTCCTCGCCGAGCAGGAAATGGACCTCGAGCGGTACAAGGTGGCCTGGGCCAAGAATGCCATTTCCCGCCAGGTTCTCGAGGACCAGGAAAAGGTGGTTCTTCAGGAGAAGGGAACGGTGAAAAATGACGAGGGCGCAGTGCAGTATGCCGAGGTGCAGGTAGGCTATTGCCACATCAAGTCGCCGATCAACGGCCGGGTGGGCCTGCGGCTGGTCGACGCCGGCAACCTGGTCAGCGCCAATTCGACGACCACTCTCGTGGTGGTGACCGAGGTGCAGCCTATTACCGTGATCTTCACCCTGGCGGAGGATTCTTTGCCCGCGGTGCTGCAGCAAACCCGGGGCAAGCAGCAACTGAAGGTCGAGGCTCTCGATCGCATGCAGCAGGGACATCTGGCCACCGGCAAGCTGACGTCGATCGACAACCAGATCGACACGACCACCGGGACGGTCAAGCTGCGCGCGGAGTTCGATAATCGCGACGGCCTGCTCTTTCCAAACCAGTTTGTGAATACGCGTCTGCTGGTGAAGACGCTTGAGAACCAGGTCATCATTCCCTCTTCGGCTATCCAGCACAACGGAAACCAGGAGTTTGTCTACCTTATCCAGGACAACAAAGCCGCCATGAAGACGGTGAAGTCGGGTAAGTCGGACCGGGGCGACACCGCGGTCGAAGGGATCAACCCCGGGGATGTCGTAGCCAACAGCAGCTTCGAGAAGCTTCAGAACGGCTCCCAGATCACGGTTTCGAAGATCAAGCTTCCCTCCACCTCGTCTGATACAACCGGGAGTCCGGCGCAATGAATCCGTCTCGCCCATTCATTCTGCGCCCGGTGGCGACGGCGCTCTTAATGGCAGCCATTTTGCTGGTGGGCATTGTTGCGTTCCTGCAACTGCCCGTTTCCGCGCTGCCCGAAGTTGATTATCCGACCATCCAGGTGGTCACGTTCTATCCCGGGGCCAGTCCCGATGTAACAGCGACCACGATCACGGCACCGCTGGAGCGCCAGTTCGGACAGATGCAGGGTCTGAGCCAGATGACGTCAACCAGCGCCGGCGGCGTTTCGGTGATCGTGCTTCAATTCGACTTGAGCCTGGGGCTCGATGTGGCCGAGCAGGAGGTGCAGGCGTCAATCAATGGGGGCCAGACTTTTTTACCGTCTGACCTGCCTACGCCTCCGGTCTACAACAAGACCAATCCCGCCGACGCTCCGGTCCTGACGCTGGCCATCTCGTCCAACTCCATGCCGTTGTCGGATGTCGAAGACCTGGTCGACACGCGGCTGGCACCGCGCATTTCACAGCTCAGCGGCGTGGGGCTGGTAAGCATCAGCGGAGGGCAAAAGCCCGCGGTTCGCATCCAGGTCAACCCTACCAAGCTGTCCGCCTATGGAATCAACATGGAGGACGTGCGCACAGCTTTGACCCAGGCAAGTGTGAACTCGGCCAAAGGCAACTTCGATGGTCCGCGCCAGGATTATCAAATCGATGCCAACGACCAGATCACGGAAGCGGGCGGATACCGGGACGTTGTCATTTCATACCAGAACGGCGCGCCCGTGTTCGTGAAGGACGTGGCCAACGTTGTCAACGGAGTTGAAAACACGCGCCAGGCCGCGTGGATGAACCAGACCCCGGCGGTCATTCTCAATATTCAACGCCAGCCGGGCGCCAACACGATCACGGTGGTAAAGCGGATTCAGGCGATCCTTCCCCAACTGGAGGCGAATCTTCCCGCGTCGATCAAGGTCACGACGATGACCGACATGACGACCAGCATCCAGGCGTCGGTCAACGACGTGGAATTCGAACTGATGCTGACCATCGCGCTGGTGGTCATGGTGATCTTCCTCTTCCTGCGCAACCTTTCCGCCACCATCATTCCCAGCGTGGCCGTGCCCCTGTCGCTGATCGGCACCTTTGCCGTGATGTATATGCTGGGCTACAGCCTCGACAATCTTTCGCTGATGGCGCTCACCATCTCCACGGGATTCGTGGTGGATGACGCGATCGTGATGATCGAGAATATTTCGCGCTTCCTTGAACAGGGTATGCCGCCCATGAAGGCGGCGTTGACCGGCGCGGGACAGATCGGATTCACCATCGTCTCCTTGACCGTGTCGCTGATTGCGGTGCTCATACCGCTGCTGTTCATGGGAGATGTAGTGGGCCGCCTGTTCCGCGAATTCGCGGTGACGCTGGCGGTCACCATCATCATATCGGCGGTGGTGTCGCTTACTCTCACGCCCATGATGTGCGCGCGCATTCTTCGCCACAACCCGGAGCATCAGCAGTCGCGTTTCTACCGCGTCTCAGAGAACGCCTTCAATCGTATGATCGCGTTTTATGGACGGACGTTGAAAGTGGTTTTGCGCTTCCAGACGATTACCCTGCTGGTAGCTCTCGCAACCCTGATTTTGACAGAGGTTCTCTACATCATGATCCCGAAGGGGTTCTTTCCAGTGCAGGATACCGGTGTGATCCAGGGGATTTCGCAGGGGCCGCAGTCGATCTCCTACACCGATATGTCGACCAAGCAGCAGGAACTCGCGCGGATCATTCTGCAGGACCCCGCGGTCGAGAGCCTCTCCTCGTTCATTGGCGCTGACGGCATTAATACCACCATGAACAGCGGCCGCATTTCCATCAACCTGAAACCGCTGGACGAGCGGCACATGAGTGCGGCCGATGTAATCCGGCGGATGCAGACGAATCTCGGCCAGATTCAGGGAATGCACCTTTACATGCAGCCGGTGCAGGATATCACTGTCGACGATCGCGTCAGCCGTACCCAGTACCAGTACACTCTGGAAGATCCCGATTTCAACGAACTCAACGAGTGGACCGACAAGTTTGTCGCCGAGTTGAAAAAGCTGCCCGAACTCGAAGACGTAGCCACCGACCAGCAGACCGGTGGACGCGCGCTTTCGCTGAACATTGATCGTGTGACCGCGTCGCGGCTGGGAATTGCTCCGACCACGATCGACAATACGCTTTACGACGCCTACGGCCAGCGCCAGATCAGCACTCTCTACACGCAGACCAACCAATACCACGTGATTTTGGAAGCGATGCCGGAGTGGCAGCAGAATCCCTCTCATCTTGGGGCTCTCTATATCCAGGCCAACGGATCGGCGGGAGCCACCGGCGCGGGCGCGTCGACGTCGTTCTCTTCGTCCGCCTCGGCGGCAGCCGGATCAAACGCGCTGACGACGGCCATCCGCTATACTCCCACGTCCGGGGTGCTTACCGTACCAGCCACGGTGCTGGCAGGAACCACCTCGACCGCAGGATCTTCAGCGAGCGCGGGGACATTCTCAGGAACCACGCCGAACGCTTCGATAACAGCTACGTCTGCCAGTGCGGTTCCCCTGGCGGCGTTTACTCATGCTTCGCTCACCACGGAACCTCTGTCCATCAATCACCAGGGGCAATTTCCGTCGGTCACCATCTCCTTCAACCTGGCGCCGAAGGCATCTCTGGGCACGGCAATCACAGACATTGACAAGCTGAGCGCCCGCATGGGTTTCCCGCCCACGATACAGGCCGACTTCCAGGGCACCGCGGCGTCTTTCCGGAACTCGCTCTCGAACGAGTTTCTATTGATCCTGGCTGCGCTGGTCACGGTTTACATCGTGCTGGGTGTTCTGTATGAGAGTTTCATTCACCCCATTACGATTCTGTCGACCCTTCCGTCGGCCGGAGTGGGCGCCCTTCTCGCGTTGATGATCTTCGGCCAAGATCTCAGCGTGGTTGCCATCATTGGCATCATCCTGCTGATCGGCATCGTGAAGAAAAACGGAATCATGATCGTTGACTTTGCGCTGGAGTCGGAGCGCGAAAGAGGGATGTCCTCGACGGATGCTATTTACGAGGCCAGCCTTCTCCGTTTCCGGCCCATCATGATGACTACGATGGCGGCCCTCCTGGGTGGCATCCCGCTGGCGATGGGAACCGGGCTTGGATCGGAGCTGCGCCACCCACTCGGAATTTCGATGGTCGGCGGCCTGCTGCTGAGCCAGATTCTCACCCTCTATACCACCCCAGTCATCTACATTTTCTTTGACTCGCTGGGCCAGCGCCTCACCGGCCGCCGGCCATCGCATATCGCTCCCCCGAATGAGGCGCCGGGAGAAATGCCGGCATGAGTCTCTCCTCTCCATTCATCCGGCGGCCGGTCGCTACCACGCTGCTGACCATTGCCGTGGCCATTGCCGGTGCGATTGCATTCACGGTGCTGCCGGTGTCTCCTTTGCCTCAGGTGGATTTTCCGACCATCAACGTGAATGCCAGCCTCCCCGGCGGAAGCGCGCAGATCATGGCCGCGTCGGTCGCCACGCCGCTCGAGCGTCAGTTCAGCCATATTGCCGGGATCACCGAGATGACATCCTCGAGTTCGCTCGGTACGACCGGCATCACCCTGCAGTTCGACCTGAATCGCGACATCAATGGAGCAGCGCGCGACGTGCAGGCCGCCATCAATGCGGCTCGCACTTACCTTCCTGCCAATCTTCCCTCCAAT
>DASXGD010000486.1:0-1995 GCA_036489245.1 Occallatibacter sp.
ACGGTTCACGCCGGGCTGACGCGCGAAGGGGAAGCTCGCCAGCGACCAGTTCTCGGGCAGAGCGGCGCGTTTGATTCTCCACGCCAGCGCGGTCTCCTGGCGATGATGCCACTGGGCCCGCAGCAGGCGGGTGAGGAACTCTGTGTAGCTGACATCCTCCTTCTCAGCGGCGCTCGACTGCTCGCTGTAAATCTCCAGGATGCGGTTCAGATGAAGGCTCTTCAGCAGTTGTTCCAGTTCGTCATTGGGTTTCATTGCCCACCCTCCGGATCGTTGTGGAGCAGGAAGTAGTCGCGTGCGATCCGCCGCAGGGTCATGCGCTCGACGCGGTCGAGGTCGTAGAGGCCGTAGCGTGCCGCTTCGGCAACCGCGGCCACGAGCGGCTCGCGGGGATACTCGCGCACCATGCGCAGCAGTTGGCGCAGGGCAAGAACTACCAGCTTGCGGCTGTTGGTCTTCAACGCGACAACATAGCCGGCGATCTCCGGCACCATCTTGAGGATCTGCGCTTCTTCCGGATGCGGATCGGGGCGCTTGGTGCCCCGCGGCGGCCGGTGCTCGGCCAACATGACGTGACGACGTTCGGCCTCAGCCACGCGCCGATGCGTGATCAGGTGGCGGGCGTCGAGTTGGATTTCGATCTTGTCGCGCGTCTCGCGCACTTCGATGCGGCGGCCGATCCAGTCCACCGGAACCGAGTAGCGATTGGTGTTTACGGTGACGTAGCCTTCCACGTCCACCATGCGTTCGTGCAGCCGGTAGACCTCGGGAACCCAGACCGGCAGCGGGCGAAGATGCTGCTGCTCGATGGCGAACAACTCCCGCGGCACGGCGCGAAGATGCTTCTTGTAGGTGGCGTTGACGCGATCGCACCACTGCCGCGCCTGCTGGTTTGCGTCCTGCCAGTCAGCGAAGCTGCGCCCAGCCAGGAAGTTGTGCTCGATAAATGCGAACGGCCTCTCTACACGTGCCGAACGGTTGGCGTCGCCCAGCTCATGGGCCGCGAACTGGAAGCCGTAGCGCGAGGCCAAGGCCGCCATCTCCGCCACCGGCACCATGGCCCGGCCCGTGCCGCGCAGCACCACCACGTGCGTGTTGTCGATCATGACCCGCGCTGTAGAACCGTTGAAGTAGCGCAGTGCTTCGGTCAGGAAGACCTTGCAGTCGAAGCGCTGGAAGGTGGGATACATCTGGAAGAACAGCATGCGCGAGTAACACAACACCGCCGAGGCGGTCTGCACCTTGCGCAGCTTGCCGTCCAACTTAACCTGATGGGGAGATGTGTCGTGCTGCAGTTCCTCACCCGGAGAAAAGTGGTAGCGACCCGCCGGCACCACCGGCGCCTGGCCGATTCCATGGCGTCTGCAGTAAGCCGTCAGCCCCGAATAGGACAGATTCGCTCCCTGCGCGGATAGTTCCTCCAGCACACGCACCAGGTTGCCCTTGCAACTGCTCAGCAGATCCAGGATCTGTTGCCGGTAGGGCTCGCACTTCTCCGCACGTTCCATCAGCGGCACCGCCGCATGGCCCGAGCGCAGTACCTTTTTCACCGTCCCCCGGCTGATCTTCAACACCCGCGCGATTTCGTGCCGGCTCACTCCCTGGCCGGCCAGCTCCAGGATCGTGGTCCGCTGATTCTGACTCAACATCCTCCCCTCCTTGCCTGGCCTGCGGAATCATGGTCCCCAGCCGGCTCAGCTCTTGCTCCACCCTGCGAATGGTGCCGTGCAGCTGCCGGCACTGCTCTTGATCCAGCTCCACGGTCTTGCCGCGCAGACGGCGGCGCGCTCGTCGCAGGATGGCCAGCGTCACATCCAGATCCCGCTCCACCTCGGCAATCGCCGGCAACGGCGGCTCGTCGGTCGAAACGCGCTGGGTCTTCAAGAACAGCTGCGGCTCGGCGAACAGGCGCGCTCGCACCGCGGCGCTTGCCTCCCGCCAGGCCGCATACAACTGGCCCGCTTCCCGGCAACTCAACCGCAGCTTCGCGATCGC
>DASXGD010000549.1:0-3388 GCA_036489245.1 Occallatibacter sp.
CGGAGAAGACCTTTCTGCAGGCGTTGATTCAAGTCAGCGCGGCATTTCACCACCTGCAGCGGAATAACGCTATCGGTTCCGCTTCCCTGCTGCGGGCTGCGCTGCGGCGGCTTGATCGGTTTCCCGCGGCCTTCGGCGGCATCGGGGTCGAATCGCTGCGCGAGAACATCCGTGCATGGCTGGAGGCGCTCAACGGCGAGCGCACCTCGCCGCCGTTGCCTTTCCCAGCCATCGGAGCCGCGCCCCACTTAGGCCACTCGTGATCCCGCAATGATTTGAATTTGCGCAGGACTGAATTCGCAAACCTAGGGTCCGGATCCTTGGGTTATAAGCCGCTGCTTCACCAGCTTCAGGCCGGCCTGCGCTTTTTCGCGGGCCCCCGGACACCCGACGAGACGCTCGTACTGAGCTTGTGCTTCCTCTAACTGACCAGCATGGAGGTCGTGGTCAGCGCGATCGAGAGTCTTGGGGATCTCCGACTCGGTGAGGTCGCATTTGCTGGAACCCTTTGGCAGGGTCGCCGATTCTCCAGGCTGGTCGGCCCTGGGCGGCTTCGGGACCAGAGCGCGAGGCGGCTTTGTTGGGGGCGTTTTCACGACGGGCGCCGGCGCTGCGATCACCGGCGCAGGAACGGTGGGCGGCGTATCGACAACCGTGGTTGCTGGTGCCGGAAGCGGGACCGAGGTTTTGGCGTGCTTGCCGGCCAGGAAAGGAATCAGCACCGCGCCGAACACCACAGCGGCAGCGGCGGCTCCGCCCACAATCAACCATTTCTTCGTTGCCGGCGCTGGAGGCGGCTCGCGGCGGACCGGTCCAAGGAGGTCATCCTCCGGCATCGGAGCAGAAACAGCGGGTCTGACAGTGGCGGTCACTGCTCTGGGGGCCGGCGGCTCCGGCTCGGCCGGGCAGGGATCTTCGCGCCCCATCTCGCGGATCTGGCGCAACATCGACTGCTCATCCGCAGCGGGGTTCGCGGCGGCAGCGCTTCTCCACAACATTTCGCGCCAGCCGCCGGGACCCGAGGCATCGCGCAGCATGATATTCGGCAGCTGGTACACCGATTCGGCGACGCTGCTTCCGAGCAGAATCCGGCCCGGCGAAGCTTTTTCGAGCGCGGCCAACGCGGATGCGGCGCTCGGATCCTGGACGGAATGGACAAGGATCGTGGCCGTAGCGTTTCCGCCCTCGCCCCCCAGTCCTTCGAGCGCCCATTGCAGCCGCCGCGCTGTGAGCAGGGCCGATTGAAGGTTGGGGAAGCCGGCCGTCACGACGGCATCGCCTCCCGCGTCCCGGGTTCCACCGGATGCCTTAATCAGGTCGAGAGCAAGGGTCGTCGGGGGCCCGGCGTTGTTGAAGGAAACGCCCACGGACGCGCCGTTGGCGTCGGATGCAAACAAGCGTACCGCAAGCACGAACGTCCTCTGATTTCCCGCGTTCGTGTCAGGTACAACCGCCTGGACTTCGGGCGCAGACGGTTGGGAGAGCGTCCGGCCAGGCACTCGATCTTTTCGCAGATTGGTCATGCTTTCCGAGCCGCCGTCTTTCGCCCTCGGCGCAGCGAGAGCGAAAACGATTGCGCCTCCCTGGGGGAGGTGGTAGTTTATCAGCCAGAGCGAACAGCCGTAAATCTGCTCGTTGGTTACCGGTACCGTATCCCTAACGGGAGGGTAACCATGACGCTGGGGTCCTGAACATTTTTCATAAGCAGCTATCGAGAGACGGGTTCTGTGCCCGTTCTGTCGAGCCGTCTTCAAGGGGAAATCATGGGTTTGTTTGGAGTCATCTACCGGGGAAAAGGCCCTGGAACTTGTCTGCGTTCCATCATTGTTTTGGGCGGGGTCGTTCTGGGGTGGTCGGGTGGGGGAAGCTGGGCAAAGGAGCCGTCGCTTACCGCGATCGAGTTGTATGACGGCGCCTCGGGCGCTGCATACATTCAAATTGCCGATGTGCTGATCAACGGCAAGGCGGAGTTACGCAGTTGCGTTTCGTCCGAGACCAGTTCCATCGACAAGTCCACTTACAACAAATTTCAAAAAGTGGGGATGGCGCCCGGAGGCGTTCTGGAGCGGGGAGCGGACGGGGTATTGCGCTACGGAACCGGCGAGGGGCAGGCAGGGTGCGTGGTGCCTGACGGCATCAAATTCGAGCACAACGCCACATTTACGGCGGCGCTGATGGCCGAATCGGCCGATCTGCACGGTCGACCGATCGCCAACGGCAGTGATGGGTCGCTCACCGCGCCGCAGATCAAGAAGGGTGCAAAGCTGGTCTTTGTCGCCGCTCCCAACGTGGAGCAGGCCGAGTATATGCTGGCCCAGCGGGTGTCCACCGAAAAGGGCTGGCAGAACTACCTAACGCTTTACCCGGCTGCGGCTCACACCGAGGACGCCAAGCGGGTGTTGGCGAGAATGTATATCGAGGCGGGCGAAAAGGCACTCAACGCCTATTTACAGAGCGCCTCGAGTACGTCGCCCTCCTACTCCGACCTGAAAGGCGCCCGGGCCCAGATCAATCAGGCTCACCTGGTGTTACCCAACTCCGAGCGAGAAGTAAAACTGACGGAGGCGATTCGAGCCAGCCTCGGGGCACTGGCCGACAAGGCGAAGACGGAACTCGACGCATACAAGGCGGCTCTCGCATCGGGATCTGCGGGATATGTTCACCTGCAGACTGCGAAAGGCCTGGTAAACGCGATCAGCGATGTCGACGGCACCTTTGCTCCGGGCGTGAAAGTGAAGCAGGACGTAGCCCAGGCCAGCGACACATTGGAGATGGCGATTCGAACCGCCCAGGCGGCCCTGGACGGCAAGCAGTATGACGATGCTGTGAAGGCGATTCGCCCCTATCGGCAGTTCGCCCCCGAAGAGCCGCGCGTGGCGCGGATCATCGACGGCGCCTACTCCGCTTACGTTCAGCAGGGCCAGCAGTTCGAAGACGCAAAGGATTGGCAGAATGCGATCAAGTCATTCCAGAGCGCCCTTCAGGTCAAGGACGCCCCGGAGGCGCGGGATTTCCTGAAGTCGGCCCAGAAGGAATTTGGCGCCGCCCAGGACGCGGTCGCCGCCAACGCGGCTCTTGAAAAGAGCAAGACCTACGAGTTGCAGAAGGACCTGATTCCGGCGTACGAGGTGCTGACCAGCCTCTCCGAAGGGCAGCGGGCCATCGTGAAGGACGAGATCGTCCGGCTCGCTCCCTCATATATTACGGCCGCATCGCAACGGGCCAAGGATATCGCCAAGGCCTATCCCTCCGTTCAGGGCATCGGCGACGAAAAGGCGGTTGAGAGCGCGTATGCCTACCTACAGCGCGCCTCCGAGCTCACGGAAGATGAAACCCAGAAGCAGGAGTTCCAGACCCGGATGCAGAACCTGGGCGACGAGCTGAGCGT
>DASXGD010000005.1:0-2308 GCA_036489245.1 Occallatibacter sp.
GCGATCGCATTGGCGACCATCGGCACGGTGATGAACGACCGGCTGCATTTCCATTGGAACCGGCTGATCGAGGACGTCAACCCGGCACGCCCGGCGGTGCAGCATTTCCTCGACATGCACTCGGGCCGGCTCGACGCGCTCATCCCGGGCGACACCGGCCGCGCGGCGGTCAAGCTGCTCGCCAATCTGGTGCAGCGCGAGGCATTGGTGCTGACCTACAACGACGCCCTGATGCTGATTGGCAGCCTGTTCGTCGCCTCCCTCTTTCTGATACCGCTCGTCCGCCGTCCGCGCGCCACCCCGGTCTCACCCGGGCATTGACTTTCGCCCTCCACCCTTCCCTCCCCGGCAGGCGGGGAGGGTTAGGGAGGGGGCGGCGCTATTCCGCCGCACCGCTATTCGACGGCGTGATCTCTTTTGGCTCAGGGGTTAACCCGCCGCAACCCAGTCGACGACACGTTCGCCTATCATGATCACCGTAGCGTGGGCACCACCTGACCTGGGAATGCGCGGCATCACCGAAGCATCAGCCACCCACAATCCTTGGATGCCCTTGACTCCGCAGTATTGGTCAACGACCGCCATCGGATCTGCGTCCGGTCCCATCTTACAGGTCCCAGACACGTGCCTGGCTGTCCCTATGGTTTCGCGTATCCAGCGGTCCAAAGCGTTGTCGTTGGCCAGAATGTCATCCGTAGGGTGGATCCTGTAATCGGCCACGTCTTTGTAGGCATCGGACTTCAGCAGTCTCACCGCCAATCGCAAGCCTTCCCGCACCCGTCGAATGTCGTTTGGATGCTGGAGATAGCAATAGTTGAAGGACGGCTGGATGTTGGGATCGGCGGAGGCCAAGCTGACGTATCCCGAGCCGTCGGGCAACCCCAGCGTGCACGAGATCCGTGCCGCGCGCTCAGGCGGAACGTCACCGCTCAGGTATTTGGTCCGTACGCCGGCGACATGCTCCTGCCGTTCGTCGACGACGGTGCTGCTCCGCAAGACCATATCATTGATGGCGCTCGACTCTTCGGCGGTGTAGTGCAAAGCAAAGTGCACTGCATCACGATCAGCAGCGAGCGAGATGCCGTCTTTGACCTTAAAGGTCATCTGGGCGCTGAGGTGGTTCATCAGGTGCTGGCCGACACCAGGAAGATCATGAACCGTTTGTATCCCAGATTGCCGCAGGTGGTCCTCGGCGCCGATGCCCGAGAGCATCAGCAATTGGGGCGATCGGATCGCCCCGGCGGTCAGCACCACCCGGTCGGCATCGACCCGGAACACTGTCCCCCCGCTTTCGGCTTCCACGCCGACGGCCCTGCCATCCTTGATAACGATCTTCCGGACGAATACCCCACCGCGCACCGTCAGGTTCAGATAGTGGCGCACCGGATTGAGATGCGTCATCGCGGTGCTCATTCTGACACCTTCAATATTATTCGACGGTGTCACACCGAGGCCGGCGGGGTGTAACCCATTCTTATCGTTCGTCGTGGCGAACCCCGCCTGCACACACGCCGCATGGAAAGCCTGTTGGATGGGAGGCCAGGGACCTGACTGACGGCGCCTGACCGGCATCGGACCGTCCGAGCCATGGCAATAGTTGTCCTCAATGTCGAGATCGTGTTCTGATTTGCGAAAATACGGCAGCACCTTGTCGTACGACCATTCATCGTTGCCAAGAGCCGCCCAGGAGTCGAAATCCTCGGGAAATCCACGTTGCATGGCCTGACCGTTGATCGACGACCCTCCTCCGATCACCTTGCCCTGTGCCACGTGGATTTCGCCTTGCTCCTCGGTGATGGTGCCGCGCAAGGCCCAGTTGTGTTTTGACTCCAGAGCTTCGGCAAAGCGTGTATGGCCGAACCTGATTTCTTCCGGAAGATAGGCTGGATCAGGGTAATCGGGCCCGGCTTCCAGCAACAGCACGGAAGTCTGGCCGTCTGCAGCCAATCGGCTGGCTAATACACATCCGGCCGCTCCCCCGCCGACGATCACCACGTCATATTTCATAGGCTTTCCTTCACCCAACAGGCCACGACACGAGCCGCAGCGCGGCGTCTCCGCGAGGCAGCGTCGCCCGCAAGCGGCGCTGCTGGGCCTGCGTTAGTCGGCGGCGGCGAGGGTAGGGGTTTGCGCTGCGGCGAGCACGGCGGCGGCTTCCTTGGCGACGCGGGTGCCCTCGAAGAAGCGCGGGTTCTGCGTGCCCCACAGCTTGACCGCGTTGGCAAAGGTGAAGTCGCGGAAATCGTCCGTGGTGATGTGGCCGTCTTCGACCAGCTCGTACGCTTCGGGCACCGGATGGCGCATGTCG
>DASXGD010000006.1:0-8728 GCA_036489245.1 Occallatibacter sp.
GCGGCAAAGGATGAGTTGCCAGTAACTGCGCGAGAAGGCCGTGGCGCCAGTTACGACAGACCAGAAGAGGAGCGCTCCGAGGATGAGAGTCTTGCGCGGGAAGCGGTCGCAAAGCCAGCCGGCAAGCGGACCGAACAGGGCATACATCCACATGAACGATGAGCCGAGGATGCCTAACTGCACGTCGGTAAGCGAGAACTGGCGGCTTATCAACGGGAAGACAGAGAAGATGGCCTGCCGGTCGGCATAGTTGAAGAAGCAGACAAGCCCGAGCATTCCCACGACGAACCATTTATAGGCGCCGGCTTGGCTTGGATTCATCGTCGCACTGCCTCCCCAACGCGCGGGCTGATCTGGCCAGCATACACGAGGGCATGCAGGGAAATTCTCACGGGCGGCGCTGCTGCAGCAACTATAGAGGCGAAGGAAAGCGATATTCTCAAGCAAGAAGGGGCCTGGATGATTCGACGCATCTCATTGCTTTTGATGCTCGGCCTTGCGGCGCGTGCTTCCGTGCAGGAGCCGGCCGGAGAGCTGATCTTCCAGCCGGGCAGCGTTCCCTTCGCGTCAAGTCACGCCTCAACCATCGTGGAACTGAGGGGTGGAATGTTGATGGCGGCCTGGTTCGGGGGAACCGTAGAAGGCAATCCGGACGTAGCGATATGGGGTTCGCGCACACCTTCCGGAGTGTCTGCCTGGGCGGTTCCAGTGGAACTGGCGCGAGAGCCGGCGGTTCCGTGCTGGAACCCGGTGCTCTTTCATACAAAGGACGGACGGCTGTGGCTCTATTACAAATTCGGTCCCAGCCCGAGCACCTGGACGGCCGCCAGAAAATACAGCGCCGACGAAGGGAAAACCTGGTCGCCGGCGGAGCACTTGCCTGCGGGGCTGATTGGTCCTGTTCGCGCCAAGCCGTTGGTTCTGCCGGATGGCACGATCGTCAGCGGGTCTTCGACGGAGGCGTACCACTCCTGGGCGGCGTGGATTGAACGCAGCACCGACAATGGGAAGACGTGGACGCGGACAGGGCCGATTGTTCCCCCAGCCGGTGCGATCATACCGGGCGCCGGCGATGAAACAGCGGGAAAATCTCCCGTATCCGGATCGCAGCCATCGAACGAGACGACCGGCATTATCCAACCCTCCGTGGTTTCGCTTGGGGGGAGACATCTTCGTTTCTACGCGCGGTCGACGGCCAGTATTGCACGGATCACGGTCGCCGATTCATTTGACAACGGGGTTACGTGGACCCGGGCTCGGCCGATCGCACTTCCCAACCCCAATTCCGGGATCGACGCCGTCGCTCTCAGGGATGGTCGCGTCGTGCTGGTCTTCAACAACACAACCTCGGGACGCACTCCGCTGAACCTCGCGGTCAGCGAGGACGGCGAGCACTTCAGAATATTCGACACCCTCGAAGACGCGCCCGGAGAATATTCCTACCCCGCAGTGATCCAGGGCAGCAGCGGCGATCTCTACATCGCATATACATGGAATCGTAAGTCGATCCGCTTTGTTCGAGTCGCGCTGGCCCGGATACCGAAGTAGGCCCTTGGCCCGATGTGTGGAGAAACCGATGTCCAAGGTCGAATTTTCCGGCGTCTTCGCGGCACTGCTCACTCCAAGGAATGCTGAGGGTGGCATCGATGTTCCGGCCTTGCGGAACGTGGTTCACTTCCTGACGAAGTCGGGAATTTCATCCTTCGCTGTCAACGGCGCGACCGGAGAATTCTGCCTGACCTCGCCCACCGAGTTGCGCACTATGCTCTCCACCATCCGATCGGCCGGCGAAGGCGGGGCAAGAGTCTTGTGCGGTGTCGGGTCTGCGGGAGCAGGCCAATCCATGGAATTGGCCCGGGTCGCGGAGTCGGAAGAGGCGGATGGCCTGCTGCTGCCAATGCCGTACTTCTATCCCTACGCGCAGGAGGACCTTGATCTCTTCTGCCGTACCGTAGCAGGCGCCACGCGACTACCCGTGTTGCTCTACAACCTGCCGCAGTTCACCTCCGGCGTGGAGAAGGGAACAGTGCGCAGCCTGATCACGGAGGTTCCCAACATCGTGGGTATCAAGGATTCGAGCGGCTCACTCGAAATTCTGCGGTACCTCACTCAACAGGGTGTCGAAGCTTGCCGGATCGTCGGAAGCGACGCGGTACTCGCGCCCGCACTGCGGGAGGGGCTTTGCGACGCGGTCGTATCGGGGATTGCCGGTGTGGCGCCGGAAGCGATTCTCACGCTCTATGCGCGCAGACATCACGTCGAGTCAGATGATTTCGCCGCGGCTGCGCGGCGCATTGAGGAGTTGGTCGAACATATAAACCAGTTGCCGTATCCGTGGGGATTGAAATGGGTCGCCGAGGCGCGCGGAATTATGCAAGCCACCTTATCGCTGCCCGTTACTCAGCATCGCCTGGAACAGAGGCGGCAACTTGTTGCGTGGTTTGCAGCATGGATCAAAGAATCGCTACCTTCAGCCGGTTAAGCCAACGAGCCGCGTCGTAATCGCAAATACCGGACACGCGCGACACTGATTCGGACGCGCAGCAAGTCAGTTCGAAGCTCGAGTTGCTGTCACCAGCCTGGCGGTGAATTGGGTCCAGCCCGACTCCCCCGACGTGTCTTAATTTACAAGCTATTCACGATTCTTTTACGAGAGAGTCTGGAGCGAACGGAGAGAATTCTGCTCCAAGAGGCTTCTGCGTGTGCTTTCGCCATTTGTGCCCGGTTTTATCGCCGGTGCGAATAACTCGCGCCGCGTTCCTTGCCGCCGTGCGGCCTGCTTTTAGCGAAGCCCATGCGCCATCGGGGCTTTTCCCCATGGAGATGCTGTGATCGACGAGAGCTGCCAAGGCTTTACCCTGTGGCTGACGGGGATGTCAGGAGCCGGAAAAACAACCATTTCCTCAATCCTGGAAGAATGGCTGCGAGCGCAGGGAATTCGCGTCGAACGGCTTGACGGCGATGAGGTGAGAAAGCATCTTTCCCAGGGGCTGGGATTCAGTAGAGAAGATCGAGATGAAAACGTCAGGCGAATCGGTTTCGTGGCCCGGTTGCTATCCCGCAATGGCGTCGTCGCCATCGTCGCGGCCATTTCGCCTTATCGAGCCGCAAGGCTGGAGGTGCGATCGGCAATCGGCACCTTCATCGAAATCCATGTGGATTGCCCTATGGATGTCCTCATCACGCGCGATGCAAAAGGTCTTTATACCAAGGCGCTCAGGGGTGAAATCGCGCATTTTACCGGAATCTCCGATCCCTATGAGGCGCCTCTTGACCCGGAGCTGGTCATAGATTCCTCAACCGAATCCCCGGAGGAAAGCGCGACACGCGTGTGGAACAAACTGATAGACATGGGGTTGATTGACTTCAAGCTTGAGTTGTCGTCATGCCGGTGAGCAGGTCGTCGTGACCAATAGAAAAAAGAGGGCCAGCACGGATCACGGCGTCGCCGGGAAGGAGCATGTGACCCAAATCACGGCGGGCCACGGTTCAGAGGTCCATGCTGGCAATAGAGGCTTCGGTTTACACTGTGCATGTGGGCAAGAAAAGTGCGTGGCTGATGATGGTTGTGGTGGCCTTCTGGGCAGCCATGCCGGCCCTTGCGCACTTAAAGCCCGCCCACCCGGATGCCTGCTGCCACCAAATGATGCAGGGGTGCGCCTCATGCGATGCGGGCGCGAGCCAATCCTGTTGCCAGGTTCACGCGCCCGACACGAGTGTTCCTCTCGGCCGGGCTACCACGGTGGAACGGCTGGTTCCGCTGCTGGCCATGGATGCAGTGCAGGTTTTGCCGGTTCCGGTGGTTTGCAGCATGTTGTCGTGTAAGACCTTAGAAGCCCCTCCCCCCATTCCACGGCCCGGCAGTTCAGTTCTCCGCATCTAGCCAACCCTCAAACGAAGGTCCTGCTTTCGTGTGTTTTCGTGCGCCTGGGCGCATGCGAACATGCGACCGCTGTGCATTGCAACCACAGTTGAGGGGATCATGAAAGCCATTTCTGTTTTGGTATGGGCGCTGGCATGCCTTCCGCCGGCGCCGGGGGCTCGCGCCCAAGCGGCGAATTCAAGCGCGGGGTTGGAAAATCTGAGCGCTTTGATCGCCGGGCGGCTCGATGCCCGGGAAGCGGGTCCCGCTCTGGGCCTCGATGAGGTGGAGCGGGTCGCGCTGGGTGAGAATCCGGAGATCCACGTTGCGGTCCGGCGCGTTGCGATGGCCGAATCGCACGTACCGGCCGCGGGGACACTCGACGATCCGCAATTCATGTATCGCGGCTGGGGTGTTCCTCTGAAGCAGCCCTGGGACTACAACGCGGCGCAGAACATGCTGATGATCGGGCAGGCGCTGCCGGGGCGCGGGAAGCGCAGTCTGCATACCGCAGTTGCGCAGTCGGACGTGGACATGGCCAGGGTCGACTTGGCCGCCACCCGGCTGAGGGTACAGGTCGAGGTGCGGAAAGCCTTCTACGACTTGCTGCGGGCCCAGGATGAGATTCGCATCCATGACCAGCACGTGGGAATCGCACAGCAGGCCATTGGAGCGGCGCGGATCAAATATACGGTCGGCAAAATACCCCAGGTGGAAATCCTGAAGGCACAACTCGCGCTGACGCGGCTGGCCGAACACATGATCCGATTCGAGCGTGACGCGGAGGTGGCGCGTGCACGCCTGAACGCGCTTCTTGGCCGTGATCCGGTCGAGTCGCTGCGGGTGCAGGGCGAGTATGGATTGGAAAATCCGCTGCCGACGGTCGATGTGCTGGAAAAGACGGCGATGGAGGGCAGGCCTGATCTGCTGGAGGCTGAAGCGGCAGCGGAGAAGAGCCGCCGCGAACAGGCTGTTGCGAAGAAGACGTATGTCCCGGATTTCAATGTCGCCGCCGGCTACATGCTCATGCCCGCGGGTTCAACGGTCCGCAACAACTACATGGTCGAGGGATCGGTCAGCCTGCCGTGGCTGAACCGCGGCAAGCACGAAGCCGAGATGGCCGGGGCGGCGGCGGAAATCACGGAGAAGGACGCCGAACTCAATGCGACGCGGAATGCCGCGCGGGGCCAGATTCAGGAAGCCCTCGCGGAGGCAAAGGCCGCTCAGCGACTGGCGCGCGTCTACCAGGATTCATTGCGGCAGCAATCCGAAGCGGCTCTGCATTCCGCGGTGATCGCTTACGAAAATGATCAGACTTCGTTTCTTGACCTGCTTGACAGCCAGATGACGGTCGTCGATGTCGATCTGGCCTGGATTGATGCTCTGGGCGAATTCAACACACGGATGGCCGACCTGGAGTTGGCCGCTGGTGCGCCGATTGAAGAGAACCAAACCGGCGCCGAGGAGGGACGGCAATGAACAACAAAAGTCTGAAGCGGGCGCTCTTTGTGGCGATTGGATTGTGCACCCTGCTGGCCGCGGCGCTGGCGTACACCGTATCCCACCGAGACGGCCGGGTTCACGCGCAAGACGACTCCGATCCCGTGGTGGCAAGCGGCCCTGCCGACGCGAAACCGGGGACCAAAGCTCTCCCGCCCGCAAGCACGGACGAGCCAATGCTGACAGCGATTCAGTTGTCGCCCCGGCACCTGCAGGAAATCGGCGTCACCAACGCTCTTGTGGAGATGAAGGACGCCAGCAGCGAGGTGGAGGCGCCGGGTAGCGTCGCGATGGATGAGCAGCGGCTTTCATCCGTGCAGACGCGCTTCCCGGGATGGATTCGCACCGTGTTTGCCAATGCGACCTATCAGTATGTGAAGAAGGGGCAAAGCCTGTTCACGATCTACAGTCCCGACCTGGTGAGCACCGAGCAGGAGGTTCTGCTGGCGAAACAGAACCAGACGACCTCGTCTGAACACATGCACGGAACCCCGGCGAACGAGGGGAATTGGCTTCTGCAGGCTGCCGAAGAACGGCTCCGCCGATTCGACGTGCCAGACGCGGAGATCGCGCGTATCGAGCAGAGTGGTTCGGTTGAACGTGAAGTTGCAATTGAGTCGCCGGCCTCGGGCTACATTATCGAACGCAACGTTCTGCCCAATGTCTACGTGCAGCCGGATACGAAGCTCTACACCATCGCCGACCTCTCCACCGTCTGGGTTTACGCGAATGTTTTCCAGACCGATGTGGGTCGCCTGAAACCCGGCGATCACGCCCAGGTGACCGTCGACGCGTACCCGGGGCGGAAATTCAACGGCCGCATCGACCAGATTCTTCCCGACGTCGACCAGGCGACACGGACCGTGCGGGTCCGGCTGGTATTCAGTAATCCGGGCGTCATGCTGAAGCCTGGCATGTACGTCGATGTGAACATGAGCGCGCCGTTGGGGCGACGCCTCGTTATCCCTTCCTCGGGCGTGCTGCAGGCCGGTAATCGCCAGATTGCATTTATCGATCATGGACAGGGCTCACTGGAACCGCGAGAGATCGAGACCGGGGCGAGACTGGATGACTCCGTTGTTGTGCTCAAGGGGCTGAAAGCGGGCGACCGCATCGTGAGCTCGGCCAACTTCCTGATCGATTCCGAAGCGCAACTGCAGGGATCGATGGGCGGATTTGCTCCGCTTCCAACTGCGGCCGGCGCCGGACAGAAATCCATGGATCAGGTCCAGGTCGATTTCGCGACCCAACCGTCGCCTGCGCGCAAAGGCGGGAACACTCTGCGCGTGAACCTGACTGGCGCGGATGGAAAGCCTGTCGCCGGCGCCGAGGTCACAGTGACCTTCTTCATGCCGGCCATGCCTGCGATGGGGATGAGCTCGATGCGGGTGGTGTCGCCCCTGGCGGACAAGGGCCAGGGCGCGTATGAGGGGCCGGTCCAACTGGGAGCAGGTGGCACCTGGGACGTCACCGTCACGGCGACGAAGAGTGGGCAAATTGTGGCTAATAAAAAGCTCAGCGTGAACGCTACCGGAGGCATGTGATGATTTCCCGAACCATTGAATGGTGTTCGCGGAATTCATTCATCGTGTTTACCGCGGCGATTCTGCTCACGGTGGCGGGAGCCTGGTCGCTGCAGCGCGTTCCCCTGGATGCGTTGCCCGACATCAGCGATGTACAGGTGATCATCCATACGGAATGGGCCGGCGAGCCACCCAATTTGATTGAGGACCAGGTCTCGTATCCCATTGTCTCGGCGCTGCTGTCTGCGCCGCGCGTCAAGAGTGTGCGCGCGCAGACCATGTTCGGCGATTCCTACGTGTTTGTGGTCTTTCAGGATGGCACGGACCTGTATTGGGCGCGCACACGAGTGACCGAATACCTGCAGCAGATTGCCGGCAAGCTGCCGGCCGATGTGCATCCCGCGATCGGTCCCGATGCAACTGGAGCTGGATGGGTATATGAGTATGCGATCGTGGATCGCAGCCACAGCAAGAGCCTTGCCGATCTGCGCGCACTGCAGGATTGGTACCTGCGCTATCAACTGGAAACCGTTCCCGGCGTCGCGGAAGTTGCCAGCATCGGGGGATTCACACGGCAGTATCAGGTGAATCTCGATCCAAAGAAACTGTTCTCTTATGGCGTCTCCGCCGCGATGGTCATCGACCGCGTTCGCCAGAGTACAAACGAAGTTGGCGGCGATGTGCTGGAAATGAGCGGCGCCGAATACATGATCCGGGGCGTCGGATATCTACGATCACTGTCGGATCTCGAAAACGTTCCGGTCGCAACGAAAAACGGCACGCCGGTCCTGGTGCGCAACCTGGGCACAGTCTCGTTCGGCCCTGATGTGCGTCGCGGCGCGGCTGACTGGCAGGGCAAGGGCGAGACCGTCGGCGGCATCGTTGTGATGCGCTATGGAATGAACGCGCTCAACGTCATCAATGGGGTGAAGCAGCGGTTTCGCGAGCTTGCGCCATCGCTGCCTCCGGGCGTGGAGATCGTTACCGCTTACGATCGTTCCTGGCTCATCGATGAGTCGATCCGGACCCTGAAGCGCGACCTGCTGATCGAGGCTGTCATCGTCAGCTTCGTCAGCATTGTCTTTCTCTTTCACTTCCGATCGGCACTGGTGCCCATTCTCACGTTGCCCATTGCGGTGCTGGCGGCATTCATTCCCATGTATTACCTGCAGGTGAGCTCGAACATCATGTCGCTTGGCGGGCTGGCGCTGGCCATCGGAGTCCTGGTCGACGCCGCCATTGTAATGGTGGAAAACGGCTACCGGCACCTGGCTGAGCGCAACGACCAACCGACCGGAAACGAGCGCCGCCTTATTCTTGTAGGCGCCGCGCAACAGGTGGGGCCAGCGTTGTTCTACTCGCTCATCATCATCGTGGTCTCGTTTCTGCCCGTGTTCCTTCTCGAAGCGCAGGAAGGGCGCATGTTTCGGCCCCTGGCCTGGACTAAGACCCTGGCTCTCGGCTTCTCATCGCTGCTCTCCATCACGCTGGTTCCTGCGCTCATGCCGTTGTGCCTGCGCGGCAAGCTTCGCCCCGAGTCGGCCAACCCCGCCGCACGGATTGCGCAGGCCATCTACCTGCCCATCCTGCGCTGGTGTCTTCGTCACTGGAAACTGGTCATCGCTCTGAATCTTGTCTTTCTGGCCGCGACCATTCCGCTCTACTTCCGCCTCGGAAGCCAGTTTATGCCGGCTCTCTATGAAGGCTCGGCACTCTACATGCCGAGCGCCATGCCGGGTATTTCGGTTACGCAGGCCGTTTCGCTCATGCAGGAACAGGATCGAATCATTCACTCGTTTCCTGAGGTCGCTACTGTATTTGGGACCGTGGGCCGCTCCGATAG
>DASXGD010000048.1:0-2971 GCA_036489245.1 Occallatibacter sp.
CACGATGCCGACGATCTCGACATCAATTCCGTTCAGTGCGCCGTCCGCGGTCACGGCAAGGATCGTCAGGCCATCGCCCACTTTCACGCTCATGGAGCGGGCCACGCCGGTACCGATGAGGGCTTCAACTTCTCCATTGGAAGTGGTGCTGAGGTCGCGTCCTTTTGCAATGCGCGGATCAAAGCCCATGCGGCGTTCCGTGTCGGGATCGACGGCGCTGCCCATGAACACCGACGATTTCACGCCATTGGACAACATTCCATAGAACTAGATGCGGGGAGCGACGCCGCGCACGTGATGGGCCGACTGGGCCGACGCGGCGACCTGGCGCCAATCGCTGATCCCGGTGTCGAGCACATGGACTTCGTCGCGGCGAAAATGCTCGGCATTGAAGATCTGGATATGCCCGAGCCCGGTGCGAATTGTGCTTTCTCTTAAGCCGCGGAACATGAATGCAAAGAAGCCGCCCACCAGCAGAAGTCCTGCCACCCCGCCGCCGACCATCAGCAGCGTCATCACCGTGCGGCGCCGATTGCGAAATACATTACGAAACGCAAGAAGCAAGAACTTGCCCATGACTGCCTCCTTCGAGCGCGCTGTCGGATACTACTTGTCCATCTGTCAGGCGGATGATGCGTGGGGTGTGCTCCAGCAGTCGCTGGTCGTGGGTGGAGAAGATGAAAGTAAGACCGAGGCCTCGGTTCAGGTCGCGCATCAAGTCGATCAACTGGGTAGCGTTGCGCGTGTCCAGGTTGGCGGTGGGCTCATCGGCCAACACCAGTGCGGGACGATGCACGATGGCGCGCGCCACAGCCACTCGCTGGCGTTCTCCGCCCGAGAGCAGATCGGGACGATGATTGGCCCGGTCCGCCAGCCCGACGCTCTCGAGTGCCTCCGCGACGCGACGCTTGCGTTCGCGCGCCCCGATGGATTGGACCAGGAGCGGGAATTCGACGTTTTCGGCGGCGGTGAAGACCGGAATCAGGTTGAAGGTTTGGAAGACGAAGCCGATTTTCTTGCGGCGCAGATCGGTCGTCCGGCCGGGGCTTAGCGTCGTGGTGTCGGTACCCTCGATCAGGATGCGGCCGCTGGTGGGCTTGTCAATGCAGCCAATCAGGTTGAGCAGTGTCGACTTGCCGCTGCCGCTGGGGCCCGCGATGGCCAGAAACTCGCCTGCGCTCACGCTCAGAGTTGCATGATCGAGCGCGGTTACAACGCGGTGATCGAGGGGAAACTTGCGGCTGACTGCTTCGACGCTGACGATAGGGTCGAATGAGTTCATCGGGGCCGTCCCTTTCCGGAGCATTCTGCTCTACGGAAAAGTTAGCGGCGGCAGGAATGAAATGCGCGCGGTTCCGGATGGAAGGCGCGAAAAAGCGGATGAACGGTTCGTATCGTTGAACGAGTCGTTTTCAGGGAAAGTCGAATTTTTCAGGGAAGGAACTCGGGACATCGAGGCGATGCCTGGTCACTTGTCGAGCTGCACCACCATCCCCTCGGCACCTCTGAGGTCGACCACTCCACTCACTCTTTTCCCTTCGCGATCGAGGTGTGTCGAGGAAAGCACCGTTCCTGCTGCGACCTCGATTTGTGCAGGTTCAGTGGCCATGTTGAGGACTACGAGGAGCCGGTCATCTTTCCCGGTTCTTTCAAACCGCAGTACATGGTTGGCGGCGGTCACGTCGTTTAGCTTGCCGCTGACGAGGGTCGCGTGGGTCTGGCGAAGCTGAATCAGGTTGCGGTACAGGCGAAGGATGGAATAGTCGTCCCGTTCCATCGCCTCAACATTGACGATCTCGTGCTCGTCTCCAAGGGGAAGCCAGGGCCAGCCGGTCGTGAACCCGCCGGACGGAGAGCTGTCCCAGGGCATCGGTGTCCGTTCCGGATCGCGACCCAGCCCCAGCCCGGGCTCATTCTTCTCGAAGGGGTCCTGCACCTGGTCGGGGGGGATGGGCACATTGCACAAGCTGAGTTCTTCACCGTAGTACATGGTGATGGTGCCGGGCAGGGTCAGCAGGAGCATGGCCGCTACGCGCGCCTGCCGTGCGCCGACCCGGGTCGCGATACGCGCGGTGTCGTGGTTGCCTACCACCCAGTTCGGCCACGCGCCCTGGGGCAATGCCCCCTGGTAGTCGGAGATCACCTGGGCCACCGACTCGGCGCTCCAGGCGCATTGCAGCAACTGGAAGTTGAAAGGAAGGTTTGCGCCGGTCAGATCCCTCCCGTAATAGATCATGAGTTGGGGGACGGGCAGATAGATTTCGCCGATCAGGACACGCTGCGGAAATTCGTCCACAACCGCCCGCATCTCTGCGACCAGGTCGTGCACCTCGGGACGGTCGGAGTTGTAGACGGGTAGATGACGGTTGTTCGACGACTGCCCCAGGCGGTATCCCGGGTTGGGCGGATTATCGCGGAACTGATCGTCCTTGATCATCAGCCACATCACGTCCACCCGAAAACCGTCCACGCCTTTTTTCAGCCAGAATCGCAGGGCGTCGAACATCGCCGCCTTCACTTCCGGGTTACGCCAGTTGAGGTCCGGCTGCTGTTTCAGAAACGAATGATAGTAATACTGACCGGTCTTTTCGTCGTGTTCCCACCCGGAGCCGCCGAAATGACTCAGCCAGTTATTGGGCTGGTCGCGCCACAGGTACCAGTCGCGCCTGGGATTGTCGAGGGACGAGCGGCTTTCGAGGAACCAGGGATGCTGGTCCGAGGTGTGATTGGGCACAAAGTCGAGAATCACCTTCAGGCCGCGGCGATGCGCCTCGGCCACCAGGCGGTCGAAATCCTCCATGGTGCCGAAGATGGGATCGATGCCGCAGTAGTCGGACACGTCGTAGCCGAAGTCGGCCATGGGCGAGGGGTAGATCGGCGAGATCCACATCGCATCGACACCCAGCAGCACGAGGTAATCGATTCGCTTGAGAATTCCGTTGAGGTCCCCGATCCCGTCGCCGTTGCTGTC
>DASXGD010000055.1:0-7819 GCA_036489245.1 Occallatibacter sp.
GGCCGAAGCAGACAGGCTCGCCCTGTCGGGAGCGGAGCGGGAGGCGCTGGTCCAGCTTTACTCGACGACCGCGGTGCTTCACGATTTCGACTACGAGCGCCACCCATCGCGGGAGGAACACCCGTTCGTGGGGGTCCGCGAATTGGAGCGGCAGGGATGGCCGCCCGAACTGCGCACTGCCATCCTGGGGCATGCGGAGTATTCCGGCGTACCGCGTGTGACCCACCTCGACAAGGTCCTGTTTGCGTGTGATGAACTGGCCGGCTTCCTCACTGCGTGTGCTCTGGTCAAGCCGACCAAGGCCATCGCCGACGTGGAGGCTCCCAGCGTGCGAAAGAAGATGAAGGACAAGGCCTTCGCCAAGGGCGTGAACCGCCAGGATGTGATCCAGGGCGCGGCAGAACTGGGCGTCGACCTCGACGCCCATATCGCGTTCTGCATTGAAGCCATGAGGCGGCGGGCGACAGACCTGGGGCTGTAAGATCCCGGTGCGCACCGACACACTGAAGCGGTCGATTTTACGCTACGATAAGCATCACTCGCCGTCTGCGAGGCAGTGCACGAGGGTTGGGGAGATTCACATGTCCCGTTTCCATCACGTCCTGACCAAGTCCGTCAATGGAGTGGAGACGATCACCCTGAATCGGCCCGACAAGCGCAATGCGCTTTGCCCGCTCCTGATCGAGGAACTTACACAGGCTCTGAATGAATGCGAGAAGAGCGATTGCGGCGTGGTGATCCTGACGGGTGCGGGGCCGGCGTTTTGCGCGGGTCTGGATATGGAACACCTGGCCACGATGAAAGCGGAAACGCCGGAGGACTCGCGGCGCGATGCGGAAAACATGGCCCGGGTGCTGCGGACGCTGTACGACTTTCCCAAGCCGGTCATCGCGGCGGTGAATGGCCACGCCATCGCAGGCGGCATGACCCTGGCCACCATTCCCGATTTCACGCTGGCCGTGCCGGAGGCCAAGTTTGGCTACACAGAAGTGAAGGTTGGCTTCGTACCGGCAATTGCGGCCTCCTTCCTGCTCCGCCAAGTGGGCGAATTGCGAACCCGCGAACTGCTCCTGTCGGGCAAGTTGATCAAGGCCCACGAGGCTCTGGAGATGGGGCTCGTCACCCAGATCGTCAACGCCGACGAGTTGATGGCAACAGCGCACGCCCTTGCCCAGAGTCTGCTCTTGAACAGCCCGCAGGCCATGCACGAAGTGAAGCGGCTGCTTTCCCAACACGCCAGCCGCCGTCTGGACGAGGAACTTGAAGAGGCTATCCAAGTGAACGCGCAGCAGCGCTCGGCAGAAGATTTCCGCGAAGGCGTAGAAGCGTTCCTTGAACGCCGCAAGCCCGAGTGGCCGAGCCAGCACGCCAAGGTTTAGACAGACAACCTTTATTCAGCGTTTTGCATGGCTGGTGTATCGATGGCGTCGGTCTTGCTCGCGGACCAACTCCGCCGCGCAATTCCGAATCTTTCCATGTATGAAGATTCGTTCGTTTGTTTCGGCACTGTTACTGGGAACCGCACTGGCGGGCGCGCCCACCCTGGGATTCAGTCAACAATCGTACCCCGAAGACCACTCGGCGAAACAGGATATGAAGAACGCCGGCCATGAAACCAAGCAGGCTGCCAAAGATACCGGCAATGGCGTGAAGCACGGAACCGAAAAGGCCTATCACTCGACCAAAAAAGAAACCAAGAAGGCCTATCACAAGACAAAGAACACCACCAAGGGCGCCGTTGACGGCGCGAAGGAAGGCGCGCGCCAGCCGGAATAAAACGCAGGTCGCAGCTATGAGCAACTTAGCCTTCGGGTCGTTTCCAATTGCTGTTGGTCTAGGCTAAAGGGTTCTTCGCCCGCAACTCCGCCACAATTTCTGCCGCGGCCGCACGGGCGCGATCTTCCTGGTCGGGCGGGAAGCTGATGGCGCCCACGCGGGCATGCCCCCCTCCCCCGTAGCGCTCGCAAATCTGCGCCAGGTTCACCATTTTCGCCTGATCAGCCTTCGTCCAGGGATTGGACCCAACGGCTACCTTGGTGCGGAAGCTCGATTTCGACAGGCCGATCGAGTAAGTCGCATTCGGATGCAGGTAGTAGGGGATGAACTTGTTGAATCCTTCCAACGGATGGTCGGTGATGTCAAAGAAAATGGTTCCGTCCCGCTCTTCGCTGCGATTGCGGATCAGTTCCAGGGCCTGCTTATGGCGCTCCAGCAGCGGCGGCACGAGGCCCGCCACAAAGGGCTGGCTCAACACTTCGGCCAACGGCATCTCCGTCAACAGCGGAATAAGCCGGGGAACAAACTGCGGATCCTGGCTGGACTCGATGACCAGGGTCAGCTTCATCGCCGGCTCTGCCATCTCGACAGCCGCTTCGGGGCTGTCGTAAAGCGCGCCATCCACGATGTTGGCCCAGTGGATCAACTCTGCAACCGGCGCGGTGTCGAATCCGAACCGGGTCGAGGCGATATGCGCCAGGAATCCGGTACAGGAAACGTATGTGGGATCGAAAAACTTGCGCGCAGCGCAGCCTGGATCCTCCTGGCAGGCGCGAAAATTGGCCTGGTCCTGCGGGGTGAGGAAGGCCGACTGATGGTGATCGAACCACCACGTGATGCGAGGCGATGCGGAGTACTTGAAATCGACTATGGCGTTTTCATCGCCGGTGAACTCGTTTTCGTCGAAAAGGGCGCCTGCCCGATGCACCAGGCCGTGGTATTCATAGCTCGCCCTGGCATCGATGCGCTCGCGATGAAAGCGGGTGAATAACGAGGCTGAGCAAGCTCCGTCGAAGCATTTGTCGTGATAAAAGACGCGAACCCGCAAAACCCGCACCCCTCCCATGGGATCGAAGTTGAATCCCGGAACAGTTAAGGATCAAGGGCTCGGCTCAATGTGTCAAGGCGCGGAGCAACGACGTGACACCGATCACTTCGCCCGGAAGAACACACAGCGGCCTCAGAGAGCCTCGCGCAGGGACCGGAAAGCGGAGGCGCCGACCAGAGACTGTTCGATTGCGAACAATCGTTGGCGATTGCGGACGCCGCCTAACGGATTTTCCCCTCGCGAGTGGCCTTAACCTGCATGAAATCGTTTATTTCCCGGCTTGTAGATTTGGTGGTTGGAATGCAATAAACGGATGGATTCTTATGCCCATTGACAATTGCGTTCGGAGGAACCGATGCCAACGATGCTCCATGACCTGCGCTACGCGGTGCGGCAGTTGCGGAAATCGCCGGGATTCACGATTGCGGCGGGATTGACCCTGGCCATCGGCATCGGCGCCAACACGGCCATCTTCAGCATCATGGACGCGGTGGTCTTGCGTCCCCTGGCGGTACCCGATCTCAACCAGGTGATGACCGTTTATGAGCAGCAGAATCGTGGCGATAGCCAGGACGCAGCCCTGGGGAACTTTGCCGACTGGCAGCGGCAAAGCCGCTCGTTTGAAGAAATGGCGGTTCGCAGCCCGGCCGACATGAGCCTGACCGGAGCCGGCGATGCTGCCCACGTGCAGGCGGAGTTAACGACGCCGGCTTTCTTCAACGTGATGCGGACCAACGCGTTTTTGGGGCGTGTATTCGACAAGAGTGAAACCGAGCGCGGCAAGAACACCGTGGCGGTGCTGAGCTACGGCTTTTGGAGATCGCACTTCGGCAGCGACCCTGCTGTCCTGGGTCGGAAGATTGAACTGGACCAGCACGTCTACACGCTCATCGGCGTGATGCCGAAGACCATGCAATACCCATCGACGGCCGATCTCTATCTTCCCTTTGCTCCTTCCGATGCTCAGCTTGGAAATCGAAGCGCGCATGACTACCTGGTCATCGGCCGCTTGGGCCGCGGAGTAACGCCATCCCAGGCGCAGGCTGAATTGAACGTGATCGCGGAGCATTTGGCCGGACAGTATCCGGCAACCAACCAGGGGTGGGGGGTCAAAGTTGAGCCGCTTCTGGACGGGATTAACGGAGAATACACGCCGCTCTACTTCAACCTGGTGCTGGGCGCCACCCTGTTTGTCCTGTTGGTGGTGTGCGCCAACGTTGCCAATCTGCAGTTTGCCCGGGGGCTTGCGCGACGCACTGAAATCGCCATGCGGACCGCGCTGGGCGCGAGCCGCAGCCGCCTTTTGCAACAATTGCTCACCGAGAACATTTTGCTGGGGCTCGTTGGAGCTGCGGGCGGGCTGGTTTTCGCCATCGTCTACATGCGCCTCTCCGTCATCTCGATGCCGGAGCGCGTCGCCCGGTATATGGCCGGGTGGTCCAATATCTCTTTGAATGGCCGCGCGCTGGCATTGTCGTTGTTGCTGGCGGTGGGTGCAGGAGTAGTTTCAGGCTTTGCGCCGGCGCTCGTGGCTTTGCGTATGAACCTGGTCGATCAGCTGAAATCGGGGTCCCGCGCCATCGCCGGAACCGGACGCAGCCGCTGGTTGAGAAACGTCTTCGCGGTGGCGCAGATTTCACTCGCCGTCGCCCTCGTGATCGGCGCGGCGCTCATGTCGAAGGGCATGGCGGCGATGATGCACTCCGCTGACCAGCACAACCCCACCCGGATGCTGACTTTCAGCGTCCATCTGCCCGCCGCGCGCTATGACACGGCGCAAAAACAAGCCGCGTGGTACGAGCAGAGCCTGGACAAACTGCGGTCGCTGCCCGGCGTCCAGCACGCCGAGGTGACCACCGCCCTCCCTCACAGCGATTTTGGCTGGCTCGACGATTGCGAGATCGAAAATCGTCCCCATGCCCCGGGCAAATTCCAGAGCGCGTTGCGCCTGCCGGTCAGCGATGGCTACTTTTCCGCATTCAATATTCCCATGATTTCGGGACGCGGTTTCACCCGGGACGACACTGTCGGCTCGCTGCCAGTGGCGATCGTGAGCCGGCAATTCGTGGCGCGTTATTTCCCCGGCGAGAGCCCTCTTGGACGCCGCATTCGGATGGGGTCCACGCCTAAAAACCAAACCCCCTGGCTGACAATTGTCGGGGTCGCAGACGAAATCAATTATTTTCTGTTCCTGCGGGGAATTGGCAGCGGCGAAGTCTACCTGAGCGCCGCGCAGATGCCCCCTGCCGAAACGACTTATTCGGTGATCACCAACGGTGATCCGCTGGCCATCGCGGCGACGGCGCGGAAGGCGCTGGCACAGATCGATCCCGCGCTTCCATTAGACGGGTTGGAGACTTACGCGGAGTACATGCGGGAAAAGCTGATCGGCCTGGCCTACGTGGCCGTGATGCTGGGAACCGACGCATTGATTGCGCTGCTGCTAGCGGCCATCGGCATCTTCGGGGTTATGGCCAACATGGTGGGCGAGCGCACGCGTGAAATCGGTGTGCGGCTGGCGATGGGCGCGCGCCGCGAAGATGTCCTGCGCATGATCCTGAGGAGGGCAACGTGGATCACCGGCACCGGGCTGGCTGTGGGACTTCTTCTCGCCTCTGGCCTGGCGCATGGGGTTGCGAACCTGTTGTACGGCGTCAGCCCCAACGATCTCGTCGTCTTCTCGGTGATCCCGGTGACCATCGCGATCATTGCGCTCGGCTCAAGCTGGATCCCAGCCTGGCGCGCGGCGCGCATTGACCCCATGGTGGCCCTGCACGACGAATAGACCGCTTCATTCCTCTTACGCCCGTTTTCAACGCTCTTTCCGTACGGCATCCGGCGGCCTGGCCGACGGGTGCGGCTCGCGAACCATTGCCCTGCCCTTGCGCGTAAAATCTTGAGAGCGGAAATTCAGCCCACAATGAGTTCTGATTCGTGTTTTTGAGGAGATCATGGGCCCGGAGTCTGTAGACCCATCCAAGGATGCATCGCCCGTTCCCGAGCCGCCCGAGGCACTGTTTGGAACGCCGCGCCCGGACGATATGAACTGGGTCTTCTTCGGGGACCGGGGCCTGCGGGCCGGCTGGTCGCTCCTGATCTTCGGATTTCTGCTCTTTGTGCTCGCACCTGTCTTCGGCACCGTCCTTTCCTTCCTCGTCTTCGACGTGAAGAATCTCACGATCGTCTCCGGCTCGCCGCTGAACACCATCCTCGGCGAAGGGGAATGGGTCGGCGCGCTGCTGGCTGCGACGCTGATCATTGCCGCCCTGGAGCGTCGCCGGGTGACAGACTACAACCTGGCCGGGCCCAAGCGGCTTTCGCTTTTCGTGAGCGGCCTCGCGGCAGGGTTTATCGCGGTGTCGGTGTTGATTGGCATCCTGAGCCAGGGCGGGTGGGTCCACTTCGGCCCCGTCGCCCTGTCGGGGATGCACATCTTCAAATATGCCTTCCTGTGGGGCCTCGCGTTTGTGCTCGTGGCGCTGTTTGAGGAAGGCACGTTCCGTTGCTACCTCCTCTCCACTTTTACGCGCGGCATTAATTTCTGGTGGGCCCTGGCGGCGGTGGGCCCGATTTGCCTCTGGCTGGCGCTGACCTCCACCGGGCATGGAGCGTGGGGCACCTACACGGTTGCGATGGCCGGTCTGCTTCCCTGTCTCTACTTCGAGTGGCGCCAATCGCCGCAACGCGCCTTTTGGCAGGCGGCCTGGGTAACATCGGTGGGTTTCGGTTTCATTCACACTTTCAACAACGGCGAAAACTGGATCGGCGTGCTGGCTGCCTCGGCCATTGGTTTTGTTTTCTGTGTGAGCGTCCGCGTCACCGGATCGGCCTGGTGGGCGATCGGGTGCCACACCGCGTGGGACTGGGCCGAATCCTACTTCTACGGAACTGCCGACAGCGGCTTTTCGGCCCGCGGCCACCTGATGACAACTGTCCCGGCCGGCTCTCCGCTGTGGAGCGGCGGCGCGGACGGACCCGAAGGTAGCGCGCTGGTGTTTCCCGTCATGGTCCTGATGCTGATGGCGCTATACCTCTTGTACGGTCGGCAGAAGCCCGCGACTGCCCCGCAAAGGGCCGCCCAGCCGCTCGCGGGCTAGATTTCAACTGGCCCACCACAAAGCACAGATTTTGAAGGCTTTAGTCACGAATCGAGCGAAAACGATGGACTCACAGTTTCACAGTGACGGGGGGGAGGGGTACCTTATTTTGCTTGAACTATCAGCTGCAAATTACTGAACATAATGCGGATATGGGCGCCATTCCGCAAACATAAACGGTCCAAAAGGGCCGTTTTGGGGCACTTTAACGGTTCAAAACGAAACCGAATTGTTTGCGGAGCCCTGGGTTCTGGCTGAGCCCGCAGTTCGATCCTCTGTTCCATCTCTATGATGGCAGAACCGTTCGAAAGAAAATGCAAATGGGCGCGCATTATTGCGCACTCACGAGACGAGGGCTCATAAATCCGGTCTAAGGTGACTCCTATGTGCAATCGGATGGCGGGGCTCATCGTGATCCTCATTGCGACGACGGTGACGGCCGCAACCTCAGCCCCGTCGGCAAAGTTCCGCTATATCCGGGTGGGAAGCGCGACCCATGCCTCCGCGGTTTCACCGCGGGCCGGATTTGCCTTGATGGGCGGGGGCGACGATCTGGATGAGGCGTTCCGCTGGCTCTGCGACCGCGCCGGCAGTGGCGACTTTCTCGTCCTCCGAGCCACAGGCGACGACGAATACAACCCCTATGTTCAGAAACTCTGTCGCGTCAACTCGGTTGCCACCCTGGTCATTCCCGGCCGCGCCGCGGCGGCTGATCCGGCGGTGGCCCGTATCATTTCTCAGGCCAGCGTGCTGTTCATCGCCGGAGGCGACCAGGCCAACTACATCAACTTCTGGATGGGAACCCCGGTGCAGGCCGCGCTGAACGACGCAATCCGGCGCGGCGTGCCGACCGGAGGCACGAGCGCAGGGCTGGCCGTACTGGGTGAGTATGCCTACA
>DASXGD010000068.1:0-12610 GCA_036489245.1 Occallatibacter sp.
GGCGCCAGCGTCAGTTGCCATCCGAAAACGGATGCGCTGAATCCCAACAAAGCGCATGCCGTTAGAGTGGAGCGGTCTTCCAGCGCATACCCTGCCGCATACAGACAGGCTGCAATGATGTAACCGTGCGGCTGGCGGACAGGCGTGGCGAGCGTCTGGGAAAATAGCTCCTTCTCCGCGTCCAATGCGCGCTCATCCCGCGGAACTTCAGGAAATTGAATGCTCTTGCGTAACCCGATCGCGAGTAAGATCCCGCCGGTCGCAGCAACCATGCCGGCAACCAGTGAATCCTGCTGTGCCAGGAGCACCGCTGCCGGCACCCACACCCACACGGCGGCCGAAACCAGCGCAAACAGACGAAACGAAACCAGCCGTTTCAGTTGAATCCGCGCCGCCGACTGCTCCCAATAAAACCACGCACCTGCCACGCCCGCGAGCGCTCCAAACGTCACATAGAGACCGGCCCTGAGAAAGAGCGGCATCACGGCTGTTGAATGCGACGCCGGCAGACGGCAGAGGAGAAAGGCGGCGATGAGCGAATTGACCAGACCCGCTATCACCACCAGCCGCACAGCGGCTTTCACCCGGTCCGGGCTCGAATCGTCCGCCAGCGTGCGGCTGCCGGTATGAAGCGGGATGGTCATATTCCTACAAGAAGAATCCCTTGCGGACAACACGCACCGGCGTCGCTCGCCAGAGTGCGCATAGCACCACCAGGAAAAACGGCAAGCGCACAATCAGCGTCGTTTGCCTGACATCGGTAATCAACGAGAGCGGGTTGACTTCGGCAACGATCACCGGCTCGCCGTAGTGCGCCCTCCATTCATCCCCGGGAGCGATACGAATCACTTCTGTCGGATTCAGGTGCGTGATGGCGTACGAACTTACCGGGCCAAGGGCGGGCGGCTGCGTCTTCTCGACCGCGATAAAGTACTTCGGCACGGCAATCAATGCAATCCATACCACCATCAGAATGCGGATACTGGCCGCCAGCCCGCGACCGAGATGGTGAATTCCCCGGCGCCCCGAATGCAGAAGATCCGGAACCAGGCAGAGAACAATTCCCGCCCAGATAAACACCAGGTTGGCAAGCAACAGAAGGCCCAGGTCGCAGACCATAGACCACGGCCAATCCATCCGATAAAAGCGTTCATTCAGATGGGCGTGTTCCTCCGCTCGCGCGATCAGAAGCAGCCAGGTTGGGGCAAGCATGGACCACAAAACGGCAAACACCATGAGCGCACCGTTGTTTCCTAATATTCGCCAGGATGCCGCCGCCATCGTTCCCACAACCTGCCGCCAATACCAGCCCCGGGAACGCCCGGAGCGAAACTCTTCCAGCAGATCGCCGGCAAGTCCTTCGTCGCGCCCGCCGGGAACAAAATGATCCAGCATCCACGTCGCAGCGGTTGGGGGTTTCGATGGTCTCATGTGCTCTCCCCTTTCAACTCCGGAAGAGTGCGCCACATCTGTTTGAGAACCCGGCGCGTGTCGTGGACCTGTCGCAGTCCTTCCCGTGTCACGCGGAAATAGCGCTTGGCCTTGCCGCCGCGTTCTGGAGTTGGATCGCCCAGGCTCGAGGTAATCAGCCCCTTCCCTTCCAGCCGCTCCAGGGCCGCATACACGCTGCCCACCGACACATCGCGGCCCCGATGCGCCTCCAGTTCGCGCGAGATTGGAACCCCGTACGCCTCATCGCCAAGATGAATCACGGCGAGGAGAATCATCAGTTCGAATTCTCCAAGATAGCTTCGTCCCGTCATTAATTCAACAATAGTGAATAAATCGCGGAAGCGCAATCAAAATTGATCCTCCCCGGTTACAACTCAGCGGTGTTCTTGCTGCCGCGCAACGCTTCCCGGATTTCTTCGATTTGCAGCGCATGCCGCTTCGGATGCAGGGCCATCAGAAGCAGCATCTCGTAGCAGTTCACCGGTCGCGTGATCAGGGGATGGGTGGCCAGCCACGAACGCAGTTCGCAAGGGAATTCCTCCACAAACTGCACCGTCTCTCTTCTGGCCGCATTGAATCCGTCAACCGCCTGGACCAGCGTCTTTGCGGTCTTCCCCGGAACCGCAGGCCCGGGAGCCTCAATGCGTCGCGCTCGATTCAACGCCAGCTCTCGAAATTTCGCCTCGCGGGCGCGATCCGCATGCGATTCATTGGTCGCCCATGCCTCGCGGAGCTTTGAGAGCAGGCCTGTCTCGGCCAGGGTCACGTGCTCGACGCACTCCAGGATCGACCAGTTGAGGGGTGAGGGCTTGCGGTGGGCAAGCTCTTCATCCACTCCCGACAGGGCGGCATGGAGCGCATCGCTTCCGTCGGCGAGCAAGCGCAAAATTTCCTGTTTCTCGATTTCCTCCACGGCGACCTCCCGGACGCGCTAAACGCGCCGCTCGCATTATCCTCGAAACAAGCTGCTGGAGGCGAAGATGGAGATCCGCGATGCTGTCGAGGCCGACTTCGACCAGATTACGGCCATCTACAACGACGTGCTGACTCACTCGACCGCAATCTACAACGATCGGCCGGCAACGATCGAGGAGAGGATTTCGTGGTGGCGCGGCCGGGTCGCGCAGGGCTTTCCGGTGCTGGTGGCCGCCGACGGATCGCGGGTCGCGGGCTTCGCCACCTTCGGCGATTTTCGAGCGTGGCCCGGTTACCGCTTCACGGTGGAAGGCACCGTTCACATCCACTCCGCGACGCGCGGACAGGGGGTGGGAACGGTTCTGCTCCGTGCCATTCTCGAACGCGCGAAGGCGTTGGGGAAACATGTGATGATTGCGGGAGTCGACGCGGAGAATACCGCGTCCCTGTGCTTCCTGGAACGATTCGGTTTTGAGCGCGCCGGCCAACTGCGCGAGGTGGGATACAAGTTCGATCGCTTTCTCGATCTGGTCTTTCTCGAGTACTGGATCACACCGCCGGTGAGGCAGACCGCAAACTAACTTTGGAGATCCAGGCCAGATCGATTTCTGTGGAAGATATTCCGCCCGGGCGCGACTTGTATCGCCGAAGATGAGTTGCCAGTCGCGCAACGCGTTGCAAAAGGCCGCTATCTGATGGTTCCGGCCGAAGGCGAGAAGCATTAGAAATCAAGAGAACCAAGGCAATGGTTCGTTATAAAGCCTACTTTTCGGCAAGGAACTCGGTGCAGGCGCGGACCGCGGAACTTGCCGGAACCCTGGCCAGCGTGTCGTTGGCCTGCGTGAATGCCAGCCGGTATTCGCCACTGTTGCGGGCGCTCCGGACTTCGCTGTCGGAATGGCCGCGCATCGTGCCCGTCACTCTCGACACATATTCCGAGTCAGAGACGGGGTCAACGTTCTCGCAGTAGGAGGTAACGGCCTCTACACGGGCGAGCGATGCAACGTTCAGCCGCGGTGCCGTGCGGGTTTCGGCCAGTGCGGAAGCCAGAACCACAGCCGCGGCAGTGCAAACAGCGATAAAACTTGATTTCACGTTGACCTCCCCAGCGGCTGGGCTCCCGTTTATCTGCCCCCGCCAGCACGTGATCACAGTAATCAATGGGAAGAAGGATGTCGTTAATTACCCGTCCAGAATTCGTCAAGGTTTTGGGATGAATGGACCGGACAGTTGCACGAACGGCATGTTCCGGACGGCCAATCCCCCGAATGGATCGGCCGTCCGGTGAGGTTCGGACGCGTTCTATCGTTCTTTATCTCGCCCTACGCGCGTGCCGCCCGCAGCGCGGGATTGAAGGCCGGCCGGGGCTTGCCGCTCATGTCGCCCGAGGGCTGCTTCTCTTCCTCCAAATTGAACTGGCGCATCATGCCATCCAGCTCGGTGGCCAGCGAAGCGAGATTCTTCAGTGCTTCGACGGCTTCCTCGGCTCCCTGCGAATTCTCTACGGCAAGTTGCGAAATCTGCCCCGCGGATTCCGAGATTTCGCCCGCTGCCGAGGTCTGCTGGGTGGCGGCGGTTGCGATGAGCTGAATCTGGCGCTCGACATGCCGCGAGGACTCGATGATGGCCTCGAGGCTGGTGCGGGCCAGCGCCGTTTCGCTCATCCCCGTCCCTACCGCCGAGCGGCTCTCGGCCATCACCTGCAGCGTGGATCGCGTTTCCTCCTGGATGCTGCGGATGGTGGCCGCGATCTCTTCGGTGGCGCCCTTGGTGCGCTCCGCCAGCCGCCGCACCTCGCCGGCAACCACCGCAAAGCCGCGTCCATGCTCGCCGGCCCGCGCCGCTTCAATGGCCGCGTTCAGGGCCAGCAGGTTGGTCTGCTCGCTGATCTCCTGGATCACGTTGACCACTTTGCCGATCTCTTCGGATCGCGCCGCCAAAGAGGCCATCTTTTCCGACACCTGGGTCGTGGCGGCTGCGATCTTTTCCATGGTGGCGGCGGCGGTTTGCATTACCGCACCTCCGTTGACAGCGGTGTCGGCCGAACCGCGGCTGGCGCCCGCGGCGCTCTCCGCGCTGTGGCTGATTTCGCCGATGGTGGCCGTCATCTCCTGGGCCGCGGCGGCGATCTGGTTGGTGCGCTTCGACTGGGTGCTGGCATTGCCCGCGCTTTGCACCGAGCGCGCACTCATTTCCGTGGTGGCCGCCGACAGCGTCTCGGCGCCCTTGGATACTTCCTGCACCACGGCGCGAATGGCGGCGACGGAATTGTTAAGCGCGACCCCCATCTGCCCGATCTCATCGCTGCCAGACACCTTGACGTGGGCGGTCAGATCCTTGGCGGCGAGTTGCTGGAGCATCCCCATGACCCGCACAATGCGTGGCGCGATCACCCGCGTGAGGCCGGCGCCGACCAATGCGGAAAGTGCGACGATGAGAAGCGTGACGCCGAGGTTGATCCATATCGCTCGCCGGCTCGCTTGTGATGCGAGATCGGCTCCGGTTCTTCCCTCCTGGATGTTGAATTCAAGAAGAGCCTCCAACTGGCTCACCGTCTTGCCGAACAGCTCGACGGTGGAGTCGGAACTCATCAGGTCCAGGGCCTCGCCGGTTTTGCCTTCCGTCAACAGGGCCAGTCCTCGATCGCTTACTCGTTTGTACTGCTCGAACAGCGCGGCTGACTGGTCATACAGGTTCCTCTCTTCGCCCGGGTCCACCAGTTTGACATAGATCTCCCGTTTGGATTGAAAAGCATCCAGGGCCTTTTGACGCTCGTGGGAGTGCTGCGCAACCCAATCGGCGCGCTGGTTGAGCATCAGATCGAGATCCTCGATCCGGACCGAGTTGAGCTCGCCGCGCATTTCGACCAGGCAGACGATCGAAGGCAGACTGTTCTCACTTACGTCGGTGGTCTTCGCGGTGATACCCCGAAGCGAGTAGAAAGTAAATACACCCAAACCGATGCAAAGGGCGCACACCAGGCCAAAGGCCAATGTGAACTTGCGCGCGATGGGGATATTGCGGAATACCGACATTCTGAAATTTCCTTTCTCGATCAGGCCGGGCCTTCCCGGCTCAGGATCGTCAAGCGCCCGGCTGGCCCGAGGCCGCCCATCGCCTGACACCTGATTCCATCGGCAATGGCCCCAAAAGCTTGAAAGAGCGCGTTTCCGACCGGATCGGCGCGGCCTGGCTTGCCGGAGCCGGACCTCCCGAGCCCGGTCCCGGATTACCAGCGTCATCAGAACCGCTTGTCCTTTGGTGTTTTCTCATGAACAGATTTCAATCCCCGCCGATGGATGAGAACGAGCGGACGACTCGCGTCCGCCAAGGCGAGAGAACGACATGCGGTTCTGGACACTTTTGTTGATCCTGGTTGTGATTTCCTTTTTTTCTTCCATGCAGACGACGGCAGAGGAGTCGCCGGAGCGGAATTCAACCGAAGCCGTGGTTTCCCCCTCTCCCCTTAAAGTGACCATGGAGCCTGGCTCGCCGGTGAAGACGGCGGATGGATGCGCGGCCTCGGAGATCGAGCCGAATTCGATGTCGCCCACCTGGGATACGCAGGCCGAAACCACGCCATGCGGCGCGCTCGAGACGGACAATCTGCTCACGCGCCAGCCCCTCGGGCGGGGAATCTGGCAGCAGACGATGACTACCACGCTCAAGTACGGGCTCACACCGCGTCTTGAAGTGCGTTGGGTTCCGCCGGGGCGAATCAGCCAGGCGGGAGGAGGAACTTCCCCGATGGGCGGTACGACGGACCAGTGGGTCGGCGCGCTCTATCGTTTTCGTGACCAGGGGCGCTGGACGCCCGACCTGGCCTTCGACTATGCCTTCAAAATCCCGACCGCAAATCCGAACAAAGGCTTTGGCAGCGATTACGCCGACCATCAGCTGACCTTCATCGCCAGCCGCGATCGCGGTCCCAACCACCTTGACTTCAATGTGGCTGGGACCATCGCGGGAGCGGCGACCGGCAGCGACGCCGCGGCCCAGTTTGGCATGGCGTACACACGTTCCTTCTCTTCCCGGCTCATGGCTACCATCGAAGCCTTTGGCGGACCGCAGCCGGGAACCTCGGACCGATACGGCGCGGTACTGGCCGGCGGCTCGTGGAGTATCCGTCCATGGCTCGCGGTCAATGGCGGCTTGATTCACACGTATACGGCGGGTTCTCCGCGCCAGCAGTACCTGATCGGTTTCATCTATTCTATCCGGCCGCGATTTGCGCCTTCACGGGAGTCCTGGCTGATGCGCGCTTTCGGCCGTTGAGGCTGCGGGACGGACGCATCGAATGCCGGCCGCGTCTCTTGCAGTCTGGCAGCTAAATCGATATTCTTGCCCGGCACATCAATTCCGAAGACCGGGGGTCCTGATGTCTGAATGGTTTCCGGCGCCGGGCCGCAATTGGCGCATCGCTGTTTTGCCCATCCTGGCTTTGGCGATAGTGCTGCCCCTCGCCGCGCAGGCGCCTGCTCCCGCCCCGGCGGCATCTCCTGCGCCGGCCCCGGCGCGCCCCGCATTCACGCCCACGCCGGAAATGCTGGCCATCCAGGCCGCTTCAGAGAAAGACCACCAGCGGGTCATGGACGAGCTCGGCATCAAGGAGCTTCGTCCCGGCGTCGACAGCGATCCGAAGTCTCCGCATGCGGCCAACTACGACGAGTCGAAGGCCAACGTGTATCCCAATCTTCCTGATGCCTTGCGGCTCAATAATGGAAAGCCCGTCACTACGGCGAAAATGTGGTGGGCCGATCGACGCCCGGAAATCGTCGCGCTGTATGATCGCGAGATTTTGGGGCGCACCCCGGCCGATCTGCCCAAGGTCACATGGGAAGTGAAGAGCACTGTCAACGAAAAGAACGGCGATGTGCCTGTAGTGACCAAGACACTGTCAGGCCATGTTGACAATTCGGCCGACCCCTCGATCACGGTCAACATCGACCTGACGCTGACCACTCCCGCAAACGCCAAAGGTCCTGTGCCGGTGATCATGGAACTGGGGTTCAGTAAAGAATTCATGGCGATGCTCATCAAACGCTTTCCGCAGTTTGCGCCGGAGAACCAGAAGGGTGAGACATGGCAGCAGCAGGTGCTGGCCAAAGGATGGGGATATGCCGAGTATGTTCCCACCAGCGCGCAAGACGACAACGGGGCGGGCCTGACCAAGGGTATTATCGGCCTCGTAAACAAGGGCCAGCCGCGCAAGCTCGATGACTGGGGATCGCTGAAGGCGTGGGGTTGGGGCGCGAGCCGCTGCCTCGATTACTTCGAGACGGACAAGGCAGTGGACGCGAAGCAGGTGGGGCTCGAGGGGCATTCGCGCTACGGCAAGGACACGCTTGTAACCATGGCGTACGATCCTCGCTTTGCCGTCGCCTATGTCAGCTCCTCGGGCGAAGGCGGCGCCAAGCTCTACCGGCACATCGTCGGAGAGCAGGTGGGCAACGTTGCGGCCACCAACGAGTATCACTGGATGGCGGGCAACTTCCTCAAGTATGCCGGTCCGCTTAATCCGGGCGATCTGCCCGTCGACAATCATGAGTTGATCGCCCTGTGTGCGCCGCGGCCGGTGTTCATTTCCGGAGGCGCCACCGATGGCGCTGATCGCTGGATCGACCCGAAGGGCATGTTCCTCGCCGCGGTTGCGGCCGGGCCTGTGTACCGGCTACTGGGCAAGAAGGACCTGGGCACAAGCGAATTTCCGCCCATGGAAACAGCGCTGATCGATGGCGACCTCGCGTGGCGGCAGCACTCCGGCGGACATACTCCCGGCCCCAACTGGCCGACGTTTCTCACCTTTGCCGGAAGATATCTGCATGCGCCCGGCCAGGCAGCATCAGCCGATTCAGCTCCAGTTCACCTTACCGCCGCGCAGGACCGGGAGCGGATGCTGGCCCTTCTCGGCCTCAAGGACACAGACATGCGGCGGCCGCCGGCCGGCGATGCCCGGGCCCCCAACGCCACTAACTACGACGAGTCGAAAGCCAACATATACCCGAATCTGCCCGACGCGCTGCTGCTCAAGAGCGGCCAGAGGGTAACTTCACCGGCGACATGGTTTGATCAGCGCCGTCCCGAAATCGTCACCGACTACGAACACGAAATCCTCGGCCGCGCGCCGGCCAACTTGCCGGCTGTCACCTGGCAAGTGGTCAGCAGCACTCGCGAAAAATACGGCGGGACGGATGTGGTCACGAAGCGGCTTTCGGGCCATGTCGACAACTCCATCGATCCACAAATCTCCGTCACCATCGATCTCATCCTCACCACACCCGCCAAAGCCTCCGGCCCCGTTCCCATCATCATGGAACTTGCTTTTGACAAGGACTTCGAGCGCGCCGCGACCCATCCCGCCACCGAGCCTCCGGCAGGGAATGGCGCGACCGGAGAATGGGGAGTGGCCTGGCAGCCGGTTCTCGATAAGGGTTGGGGATTCGCAGTCCTCAAGCCCACCAGTTTCCAGGCCGACGACGGATCTGGCCTCACCGCAGGCATCATCGGGCTCATGAACAAGGGCCAGCCGCGCGGCCTCGACGACTGGGGCGCGCTGCGAGCGTGGGCCTGGGGCGCCAGCCGGGCAATGGACTATTTTGAAACCGACCAGGCCGTCGATGCTCGCCAGGTTGGGCTCGAAGGCCACTCCCGCTTCGGCAAGACAGTTCTGGTCGCGATGGCTTACGACCCGCGTTTCACGATCGCCTATTCCAGCTCTTCGGGCGAAGGGGGCGCCAAGCTGTACCGGCACATCTTCGGCGAACAGATGCCCAACCTCGCCAATACTCCTCTTTATCACTGGTTTAATGGAAACTTCCTGCGCTACGGCGGTCCGCTCACACCCGCGGACCTGCCTGTCGACAATCACGAACTCATCGCACTGAGCGCGCCGCGACCGGTATTCATCGGCGGGGGAGCCTCGGTAGGGGACGGCTACGCCGATCCGAGTGGCGATGCGTGGGCCGATCCGCGTGGCATGTTCCTGGCCGAAGTCGCAGCCGGACCGGTCTACCGGCTGCTGGGTAAGAACGATCTTGGGACCAGTCAGTTCCCGCCCATCGAGACGGCCCTGATCGAAGGAGATCTTGCCTTCCGCCAGCATCGGTACGGCCACACACCCGCGCCCAATTGGCCCGCCTTCCTCAATTTCGCCAGCCACTATTTGCATGCGCCGCAATCGGCGCCGGTGCTGGCGCAGGCGCCCGCGGGGAAGTAGCATCGCGCGAGACTGTTCGCCTGTAGGTGGATCAGGAACTGACTTATTTCCCCGACCACGGCGGCACCACCCCAGTCATGCGAGCGTACGCAACTAACTGGCCCATGTGTTCGTTGGCATGGACGATGATGCGCAGATACATGCCATCGACCGTGGCGTCACGGTCGTGAATACGGAGCTTGCGCTCCAGATCCTTCGGCGTCTCGGCGAGATGCGCCTCTTTGACCGCCCCCAGCGAGCGCTTGAGCCATTGAATTACTTCCGGCTTCGATGTCACCTGGGTTTCCATGTCTTCCTTGAGGTCCGGCGGCACCTTGGGACCCGTGACCTGCAGCAGGTAGAAGTTCGTGATGGCGATATGCATGTACACTTCGCTGGTGGAGCGCACGCCCGCGGCCGGGCGCCATGCGAATTTCTCCGCCGGCGTGGCTTCCGCGAGCGCGACCAACTGCCGCGAAACGTGCAGCCACTCGCCGTCGTAGCCCTTCCAGACGCCTTCGAGGGGATCCTCTGCGAATGATCGCGGCGCCGCCGCAACCAACAAAAAATGGCAATCGCCAAACGTGTTTTCACCATGCCACTCCTTGGATGATTGGACTCCGATCCAACAATGAACGTGAGACTCCATCGGCGGGAAGAGGGTTGTTATTTACCGGAGTCGCTTCTCCATCACGATGCAGTGACACGCGAGGCCGGGCGCCAACGGATGCGGATAGTGAAATTTCTCCGTGCCCGTTTCAACAAACCCGAACCGGCGGTAGATGGGCAGGAGCTCGGGGCGCAGGCTGAGCACGGTGATTTCGATCATGTCGCAACCGTGCGTCCGGAAATGATCTTCAGCCGCTTCCATCATGCGCCGGCCGAGACCTGACTTTTGGTGCTCGGGGTCGACCGCGAGCATGCCGGCGTAGCCGTGCGTGCCGCGCAGCTCGGTGTAGATCGAAGCCAGCAGCCGTCCCCTGCGATCCTCGCCCACCAGGATCGTGCCCTGTTCCATCGCCGCCGCCAGGCGCTGTTCGTCAGTGCGCGGGCCCTGGAGAAATGTCTCGACGGCGAACGCGGAGTTGATGAGTGGGATCAGGTGTGGCCGGTCGGCTACGGTCGCTGCGCGAGTGCGGACATCGTGGTCGGTTTCGAATTCGAGCATGACTCTCCTGGGACCATCGTAAAAATCCTGCAGTACGATTCGTTGATGGGTTTCAATGGGCCAGTCCAGAGCCGGCAGAACTGATCGGAGTGGCCTAACGAGCCTTGGCCGGCTTATAGAAGTCGACAAGGTTGCCGTCCGGATCTCTGAAATAAATGGATCGGGTGCCCCAGGGTTGTGTCGTTGGCGGCTTTACCCAATCCTTAACAATGCCCTGAAGCCTCCGGTATTCCTCATCCACGTCCGCGACCTGGAATTCCAGGATGACGCTATGATTCGTCGCCGCTTTCGCGGACCCTGGGATGTACTTCTCCTGGGCGTCTGCGGAGAAAATGGCCAGGACGCCGGCGCCGGTTGCGATCTCGGCGTAGTCACTGCCGGACCAGTCGCCTTTATGCTTGAGCACCGCCTCATAGAAGCCAACCAGGCGCTTGACGTCTTCCGTGATGACGCAGGTGTTGATCAACCTCGGATTCCGATCCGCGTTCCAAAGCGGTGGATCTTCGGTCACGCGAGGGCCGGTTTGCCCGCAAGCGGCGACTAAGCCCATCAGGAGTACGAGCGGCAAACCACAGGTTGCTCCCATACGGATGAACTCCTGTGTACATTTTAGGGCCGGTGAGAACGGCCACTCGCTGGGGCTCAACCGGTCACCCAGGCAAGATGCCGCGTTCCTTGAGAATCTGCATGAGGTCCTGGCTGGCGAGATAGAAGACGATCTTGAACGGATCGACGCCCCGGTCGACGATGTAGACGGAGTGGACGACGACGTCCTGTGGTTCACCCTGATCGGGCACAAAGGTCAGACGCCATTGAGTGCTGGCCATCGCGAAGCGCGCGTCGAGCGGGACTTCGTGGAGCGAAACCATGGCTGTCGTTCGGCAACCAAGCTTGTCGAAGAACTGTTTCTTTTTGGGAAGCACGAGGGCGAAGTCGCTGGCCCGCACAGCCTGTGCTCCTTGCGGGCTCGCGACCATGAAGACATCGGCAAACTGAGCGACTTGGGCTGCGAAATCGTTGGACGAAGCGTTGGCTTCGAAGTTACGAAAGAAGTGCTCGATGGCATCGTTCGATTGCTGCATGGATCCTCCGGGCAGGCATCGCATGGTGAACTTCAGAGCTAGCCGCACCTTTAGTATTATATCAGATAATAACTAGAAAGTCAATAGCAATCGGGCGGCCTGAAGGGCATTGCCGGCCTGTCTGCCCGGATCCGGAGTTTCGCACACACACTTTTATCCTCCCCACGAAGGTGCTATGGTAGCCTCCGGTTGTAGTCATCGCGGGGCGGCGGTACGTAACGCCGCGGAATGATCACTCGCTTTCAAGAGGGAGACTCCCATGAGCGCCGCCAAATACGACCTGGTCGTCATCGGCTCCGGACCGTCCGGACAGCGCGCCGCGGTGGCCGCTTCCAAGATGAAGAAACGCGTGGCCGTTGTGGAAGGTCGAGCCGTGGTGGGGGGCGTGTGCGTCAACACCGGCACCATTCCTTCCAAGACCATGCGCGAAGCCGTGCTCCACCTCTCCGGCTACAACTACCGTTCCGTCTACGGCATGAATTACCGCGTCAAGGAAAAGATCACCATGGCCGATCTCGCCTTTCGGGTTCAGGCGGTGATCAAGACCGAAGTAGATGTAACCGAGGCGCAGATTTCGCGCAACGGTATCGACATCGTTCACGGGCTGGCTCATTTTGTCGATCCCACCCACGTGCGCGTCGAAGGCTTCCAGGGCGAAACCACGCTCGAGGCCGACCGCATCATCATCGCGGTGGGAACCCGCCCCGCCTCATCGCCCAAGGTGCCCATCAACGGCCGCACCATCATCAACAGCGACCAGGTTCTCGACCTGCCCACCCTGCCGCGTTCTTTGATCGT
>DASXGD010000069.1:0-31845 GCA_036489245.1 Occallatibacter sp.
CGGCCGAGCGGCCTCGAGAAAACCGCATCCACGCCACCACGGCCACGATCACAAGGATTGCCGCGCCGATTCCGATCATTGGACCAAGGAACTTGCGCGAGCGGACAGGCGGGGAAGCCGCGGGAGAAACGGCACCGGCGCCGGTTCCGGCTCCAGTGGGGGCCCCGCTTGCGGTGGCGGGTATGGCCACAGCCTGCGGTTGTGTGCCCGCTCCCGGCGCTGCAAATCTGCGGTTGAACGGCGAGGTCGGCGGCGGTGTACCCGCCGGCATCACATAGGAGCGGGTTTGGGCCATCAGCCCGAGTCTTTTGAACAGTTCCTTGACATCGGATACCCATCGGGTGTGGCTCAGCTCAAAGCCGTTGCGGAAGGAGAGGTCCTTCAGGTCATCCGGCAAACGGTCCGGCGTCGGCATGCTGGCGCCCTGCAGCAGCACCGGCGTCACCGCGATGTTTCGTTTCAGCGCCGACGCGATTTCCTGGCGCACGAAATCCCCGGCGCTGTCCAGCCGCCGGTTTCCAGCCGCGTCCTTGGCCTCGAGCCAGTTGGGGCCGATCAACGCCAGCATCACATCGCACGCCTGGAGGCTTTCCTGAAGAACCTGGCGAAAATCCCGCCCCAGGGCGATGCTGTCGACGTCCATGAACACGGAGTCTTTGCCCAGAAGCTCCTCGAGCTCGATCGACAACGCCCTGGCCTGGCCTTCGGAATCTCCTCTGCGATAGCTGATGAAGACTGCGCCCATCTCTCCCCCCCGTGCGCACATTGGGATTTTCGTTGCGATAGTTGTCGAGTCCCGGAAAGCCCCTTCACTATATACAAGTTTTCGTTCATGGGGTCCGGGAAAACGGCTCCACTGAACTGCTTCCCGCCAAGTCAGGGGTGAGCGGTTTCGGCGTCGAGGATCAGCCTTACGAGGTGCCCGAACTGGTCTTTGCTCACCACCTCATGGCTTGCCGTCTCGTTTACGCTCGCGGCATCCCAGGCGGGCGGGTTGGTATCGACGCGGTGCACGATGACCAGGTCCTTGCTGGGGACGACGAGCAGGTAGTGCCCGGTGGCCCCGCGCGCGGAATACATGCCGGGAAGCGTGGCTTCTGGCAAGTGGACCCCGCCGTACTCCACCCACCAGAGGTATTCATAGCCGCCCAGTTCGACCCCGGCGGCCTTCACCCCTTCCGACGCATGCGTGCTCTTGTCGACCCACGCGGCTGGAACAATTTGCCTTCCCATCCATCGGCCATGATTCAGATAGAGCAGCCCGAAGCGCGCCAGGTCGCGAGCCGTGATTTCGAATTGATAACCGGGATAGATCGAAGCCGGCCCGCCGAAGTAATGAACATCGGCAGGCTGGAAGTCCTGCATCCCGATCGGCTTTGCAACCCGCTGATAAAACGCATCGCCCATCTTCAGTCCCGTCTTCTTCTCGAAGATGGCTCCCAGAACATTGAAGTCCCAGTTGTTGTAGTACCAATAAGTGCCCGGCGCGTGGCTCCCGCGGGGCGGCCGCAAGCGTTTCATCAGCGCGGTTTCAAAATCCACCTGGTGATAAACGCCCGAACGGGCGCGGAGCAGATCCACAATCCGCGCCTGCCGTTCCTCTTTGGTCAGCGGATCGTTTGTCTCATCGATGCCCGCCTGCTCCAGGGTCTCGTTGATGTCGATCTTTCCCTCCGCCGCGTAGATCCCGTAAAGCGCGCTTAGCAGGCTCTTGCGCATGGAATAGCCGTTGATCTTCTTGTCGATGTCGCCCCACTCGTCGATCACCCGGCCGCCCTGCACGATCATCACCGCGGAGGAGTGGATGGAGTCGGCATACTGGTGCGCCGCGGCCAGCTTCTCTTTCGACCACCCCGCTTTCTCGGGCGAAGAGACGACTTGCCACGACTGCGCCGGAAAGGTCTTTTGCGCCTCCGCGACCCGCGATCCGGTTTGCGCCTGGGCTGTTTGCGGGGCAGCGGTAAGGCCAAAGAGGGTGATGCAAGCCCAGAAAAGACAACCTGTAGAACGAATCAAACGATGCGACATGGACAGGGTTGTACCACAACTGCCAAGGCTTTCACCAACCTTTGAATTCTGCTTCTGATTGAACCGGGGACATTCCTGACACAGCAACTGGAGGTATCGGGTTCGACCTTTCCATATCCACATTGTGCTCCCAGAGATATCTATTCCGGCAGTTAGATCCAGCTTGTTCAGGCCAACGCTTCCGAGTTCACTTGATGGTTGCGTGGCCCAGGTTCATGATGGCTCAATGCCGCCTCTCGCGTTTATCAGTTACCGTCGCACTGATTCTCAGCAGGCAGCCCTGGGCCTTTACGTCCAGATGCGCGCTCGCATTGGGCTTGGAAGTGTCTTCATGGATAGGTCGGGACTTATCGCCGGAGGGATTTGGCCGGAACGTCTACGTGACGCCGTCGACCAGGCAACGGTTGTGCTCGCGCTGATAGGACCTGATTGGCTGAAATCCGCCGATGAATACGGCAGGCGCAGATTGGACAATCCCAATGACTGGGTCAGAATGGAGATCTCGGGCGCGATCGATTCTGGCAAGCCGATCATTCCAGTACTTCTCGGTAACTCCACCAAAGTGCCGCCGGCCGCGGCTCTACCAGAGTCTCTCAGAGCCTTGGAGTCTTACCAGACATATAGCCTTCGCGATGACCACTGGGATTCAGACATCACCGAGTTGGTTCGACGTTTAGTGGATAATTACGGGTTCAAAGAAGTCGAGCAGAAGGTGCGACTTCCACAGCCTGAGCAACGTGTGCCGCCCTTGACGCAAGGTGAACTTGACAAGGAATTGATGTCCCTGTCTGGATGGGAGCCGGTAGAGAGCCTGATCCCCGGCGACTATCCAAGGTCCAGACAAGAACTGCGAAAGGTATATATCTTCAAATCGTTTCGCTCAGCCGTCCATTTCATGAATTCAGCGATTGATCCAATCAACCAATTGCAACACCATCCGCGTTGGGAGAACCAATGGCGAACGGTCACCGTCTATTTGTCCACGTGGGATATTGGATTCCGAATATCACGACTTGATGTCGAAACAGCCAAAGTTCTCGATGCTGTTTACGAAGAATTCAAACGCCGCCCCGCTAGCCTTCCGCCCACCAAGGCCTGACAAAAAGGCCGCCCGCGATGCGGACGGCCTTTTTTGTGATGTAACGAAGTTGACTACCGGCTAGTCCCCGGCGACGAGGTCGGTTTCCTGCTGCTTGGCTACCGGCTTTGCCGGAGCGATTGAATCAAGCCGAACCAGGCCTTCGACCGGCTTCTCGCCCAGCACTTGCTCGCGGTAGAGCTTGGCCATGCGGGCGTTTTCCGCATCGGCCTTCACCTTGTCGGCGGTGGTTGTCGCGCGGGCGCGAAGCTTTTCTTCGCGCGCGTTCTTGGCGATGCCTGCGATGTCGAGCGTGTGGTTGGCTTCCGAGTTGACGTGCTCCATGTTGAGCACCAGTTCGTGGCCCACTTGCGTCATGCCCACCTTCTTGCCGCCGGCGAAGATTTCATGCCGGCCATGCTCTTCATACCACTTCGTCAAGGTGGCCGTCATGTGCATCTTCTCGATGATGTTCCTCCAGCCAACGCCTGTGTTGTACGCGCAGAAGCTGATCTCGCCTTCCTGCGTGGCGTAGGGGATGATGCACTGCTCGGTGCGGCGGAAGTCGTAGTTGAACAGGTCCTGGAACCACATGCCGGCGATGAAGAGGAAGTTCCAGCGGTCCTGGCGGCGCTTCTGGATATCTTCAAGCGTCCGGTCGCCCTTTACGCTGCCGTAGTTTTTGCCGGTGGCGTTGAAGGTCTTGTCCATTTTCTTCAGCATGTCCGTAATCTTGAAGTGCGTGGGCGACTGGAACGGATCGTAGTTCCGCATCAGCGCCAGGCCGAAGCCGATCACTGAAAGCCACTTGCCGCGAGCCGCGTCGTTCACTTTGGCCAGGTCCTTGGCCACCTTATCCATGTTGAGGAACGCGGTAACCGGCGCAGCTTCCTTGGTTTCCTTGTCGATCATCAGCGCCATGCCGATGCCGCAGTTGGGGTGGCATCCGCACGATAGCTGGCCCCACTCGGCGCTCGGCCCGTGGATCAGGTCGGCCCAGTCAGAGAAGGTGCTCATAAAGCTGATGGGGAACCAATCGCGCTCCGGCACGCCCAGGCCAACCTGGTTCTTGACGTCGTGCGCCATGTGGCTCAGGGTGTAGCGCTGCGCCACGCGCCGTTCTTCGGAGATGTCCTCGTCGCGGCCGGTAAAGCTCACCGGCTGGAAGCTGAGAAAGCTGATCTTTTTGGGATTGTCGAGCGCGAATTCGATAATCCGGCCCACCTGCTCATTGTTGATGCCGTTGATGATGGTCGTTACCGGAACGATCTCCACGCCGGCTTCGTGCAGATTGTTGATTGCCTGCAGCTTCACGTCGAACAGGTTGCCGACTTTGCGGTGCGAGTTGGCGGCGTTGCCGATGCCGTCGAACTGGAGGTAGACATACCGCAGACCAGCTTCGGCGGCGGCGCGGCAGAGTTCCTTGCTCTTGGCGAACTCGATGCCATTCGAAGCTGCCTGGACGGAGTTGTAACCCACCTTGCGGGAGTACGCCACGGCGTCGAGGAAGTAGGGCGAAAGGGTCGGCTCGCCGCCCGAGAACTGCACGCTCATCTGCCGCTTGGGCTTGATGGTGATGGCGTTGTCGAGCATGGTCTTGATTTCGTCCCACGTCAGTTCGTGGACAAAGCCCACCTGGTTGGCGTCCATGAAGCAGGGATCGCACATCATGTTGCAGCGGTTGGTCAGATCGATGGTCAGCACCGAGCCGCGGCCGTGGGTCACCGTGGACGTGCCGTGATTGTGGAGCTTCTCGTCGCCCTTGCCGTGGGCGCGGATGTCGCGGCCGGGGAAGCTCTCTTCGAGATGCTTGAAGAACGCCGGGTCGATCGACATCACGTCTTCGAAGTGCCCGTGCTTGGGACAGTCCTTCACCATCAGGATCTGGCCATCGCGCTCGATGATCTGGGCCTTGATCTCGCCTACCTTCTCATTCAGCAGCACTTCGTGGGGCAGCTTGCCGTCGAGGATCTGCTTGCGGATTTCAGGCACGCACTTGGGGCACAGCGAATCGGTCGTACGCGGCCAGCCCAGCGGTGGCTTCTCCTTCTCATACGATTTCAGGAGAGGCTTATCGCTCCACTTGGGCGTGAATGACGCGTTCGGGCTGATGCGGTTGAGACGCTCATACACGACCCACGCGCCTTTGGCTGCGTAGACGGCTGCTTTCTCGGCGTACTTGATCGCTTTTCCCATGTTGGGTTGGATCTCCTTCAAAAATTTGGTGGCCGGCCTGGTGCGTTCTCCCGGCGTGACTCCGGATTAAGTGCCCTGTTTTGGCTTTCAGGCATCCCCGGATCTGAAAAGTCATTGGTAGAGTAATAGCCCGGGCCGGTCAACCCAAACCGGCTGCAGCGAACGGCGAAATGGGGGTGTGAATGGCGTCAGAGCGCAGCGAACGGCGAGGGCTGAAGATCGGGGTACGAACCTCCACCCAGTTTCCGGATCTCCTTGCCTTCAAACAGCTTATCCTGAAATCGTCTACGGCTCCCCAGGGCTCTCCGACCGTGCCACCTGGTTGATAATTCTTTGTATAATGACGTTCTGCACGTGAATATGACCGGCCACATCGGGGACGAACTCGGTGACGAAATTGCCGAGAGGCGTGAACGCCAGGGCGGTTGCGTACCTCGAGGCCGTCGCCGAGGCGTTGGTTTGCCTCCCTGGAACGTAGAAGTTGCCAATTTCGTCCTCGACGGCAAACCCCACCAGGTTCGCATAATTCAGCATGCCTTTCCCGTTGTCCCCCTGCGTCCAAACCACCTGCAGGATGCCGTGGCCGATGCGGTGCATGATTCCGGCGTTTGGCATGCGATGGTAATGCGGGTCCTGGTGGGCAATTGAACAAATCAGAAAGGTGCCCACGAACTCGCCCGTCAGGCCCTGGGTAAAATTGACTCCCACGTTGCGGCCCCAACCCGCCATTCCGGGGCCGTAATCCGAGTGCGAATCTGAGCCGATGGCAATCGCTGATGTAGCCAGGATGGTGAGGTTGTTGATCGGATCAGCCACATTGCGCAAGCCCAGCCAGGCTTTGTCTTTGGGCGTGAGAGGCTTGTCGTGCGGGCCATCGACGAATTTATCGTAGCGGCTGGCCCAGGTCACTTTGCAGGGAGAAGTATCAACTGATCCTGCCTTGGCCGGATCGGGCTTTGGGCCGTTGGTCGTGCTGGCGGCATTTTGAGCGCCCGTGCTGTCCGGGTTCTTCGGCGCCACGCACGGCTTCTGCTTCAGGTTGGTCGGGGCAACCGCCAGCTGCGGGACAGGCGCATCCGGCAGGACCGCGGGGTCGGCAGGCAGCGTCGGGCTTTGCCCGGCCCACACGCAGAGCGTCGTTGCCAGCGTTGCCATGGCAGAAATGGCGATTACGCCCCCGGTCCGAGCGACCCTTCCCGCACGGGAGGGTCTGTAGACGCTGAGATGCACGCCGATGCTTCGCCCTCCCGGCCTTCCCCAAAGACCTTCTCAGTTCGATTGTTTCCCAGAGAGGGTTGGTTGTTTGCCGCTGCGGCCCAACCCAACCAAAGCCGCCTGACAACCCTGCTGCCAAATCCAGGATTCTAATTGTCTAACCGTTGGGACGAAATTGTGTTGACGAAGGTCACACGGAAAAAGCGCGAATTCTCCCCTTTGCGATTCTCCCCTTGAAGGTTAAATCTTTGATCACTCCTTGTATCGCCCAAGCCGACGGTTTAGTGACCATCGGGGCACATCAACCGTCTACCCGGTTGACGCGGAGCATCCGGCGCCCCAGACTGAAAACGGGTCGATAGCCCACGTGAATTGCGAGGACAAAGAGCCATGAGCGCATACCCTCCACCGGGTTCAGGTCCAGCTTCAGGTCCAGCTTCAGGTCCAGGTTCAGGTCCAGGTTCAGGTCCAGGGAGTGTCGGCAGCCGGATCGATGAAGCGGTCGAGTTGATCGAAATGGAACTGCGTCACGCCATCGCCTACGTGAATGACGCGGTCATTCCCCAGGTCCGGCGCGAGTCCGTCCTGGCGATGCGCAGTCTTTCCGATTCGCTGCGCAACCTGGCCGATCGCATCGACCGCCAGCATCCACCCCGGGGCCCGCAAACCTGATGATCATGCGTGTCAGGCACCGGAGAGATCGCCAGGCGGGGTTCGCGGCCCTGGCCGCCCTTCTCTTCATCACCGGCTGCTCCCATCACCGCAAAACCGCGAGCCGGATTCCGGTGACCGCACCTCCGGTCGAGGAAATCTATCCCGCACCGCCACCTCCTCCGCCGCCGTCTCCGAGCGCCTCCAATGTGCCGCCGTCGCGCATTCCTCCCACCCCGCTGCCACCCGGAGGCGTGACCGCGGAAGACATTCGCTATGTAAACACCCACCCTGCCCTGATGACCGAAGTCGGCCTGGCCACGTGGTACACCGCACCCTACAAGGGGCGACGTTCCGCCAATGGAGAAGTGTTCGACGATACCGCCATGACGGCAGCGCACCGGACGCTCCCCATGGGCTCGCTGATCGTGGTCACCAATCTCGCTACCGGCCAGTGGGCCGCCATGCGCGTCAGCGATCGCGGGCCGTTTGTCGAAGGCCGCGTCGTCGATCTGACTGTAGCATCGGCCAAGGCCACGGGTGTCTACCGCGCCGGAGTCGTTCGCGTTCGCGTGGACGTGTATCAGACCCCCAAGCCCATCGACAGCGGCGGCCGCTGGTGCGTGCAGATCGGTGCCTTCCACAGCGAGCACCAGGCCATCAAGCTCAAGTCACAGCTTCTGAGCCGCTACCCTGACGCCAATGTCATCGAATTCCCCGGGCAGGAGAACAGCAGTTTCTGGGTGCGCATTCGCCCCCAGGGCGACAACCGCGGACAGGCAGAACTGATCGCGCGCCAGCTTCGGCCGTCCGAGGGTGAGGCCTTTCTGACGCGGCTCGACTAAACCGGCAACGCTATTCCGGCGGGGGGTAGAAGGGCAGCTTCTCGTTCTTTTCGTTAGCCCGCTTGACCGTGACATCGCTGAGCAGAAGAGCCGGAGCCAGCACCGTTTCCGGCACTTCGCCCATGTAGTTCGCCACCCAAAGCTCCTTGCCTGCCGCCTCCACGCTCGAACGCAGCGCCCGCTGATCGAGATCGTCGAGCACCGCGCCTCGTACCAGCTGGCGCTTGCCGTCCACATCGACGCGATAGAGCAGCCGGGGCAACAGGGCTCCCCCCAGGGTTTCGACATAGTAGGCACTCTTCAGGCCGCGATCCCTGGCCATGTCCAGCAGCTTGCGGTTGAGCTCCTCGTCGGAAACGCCGCTCGCGGCCGTGATTTTCAAGACGCCGATCGCCGGCCGCGCGGGACCCGCCACCGCCGCTCTGCCGTGCCCGTTCGACTCTGTAAAGTCTCGCACCGGCTCGCGGCCTAAAAGGTAGTTCTGCAGCTTTCCTCCGGTGATGAGCTTCACCGCCTGACCGGGTACGCCTTCATCATCCACGTCATACGCACCCACCAGGTCTTTGCCATCGAAGGTCTTCAGGCCCGGGTCGTCAACCACATCCATGAACTCAGGCAGAACCCGCGCGTGATAGCTGGAGGCAAACGGACCATTGGTGCGCGCCTCTGTCCCCAGGCGGGGCCGCGTCGCCGTCACTCCTGAAGCCACCAGCGCGCGCAGAACATCGGAGCTGGCATCGGAGCTGAGCAGCACCGGGCCGTGATATTCCTCGTCCACCAGCGGCGCCGCGCGCAACTCGCTCAGGGAGGCGATCTGCGCCACCGCGCGCTTGTCGAATGCTTCCTGGGTATCCAGGTCCTTGAGCGCCACGCCGCTGCTCGCGTACGAACGGTCCAGGCGCATCCCGTCCTCGGCCTGCGTGCCGACCGCAAACACTTCCTGGTAGCCCTCGCTGGACTTGCGAACGATAGTGCCCTCGGTGTTGACCAACCACTGCGTGGATGCCCGGGCATGAAACCCCGCGGTCGAATACTGCACGTTTTTGGCGCCGCTCTTGACGGTCGGATCGGTTAGGAAAAGACCGCTGGCGCGCGCCACCCGCTCCACCCACGCCGTTTCATCAACCACCAGAGTGCGCGGCTGTTCGAGCACCACCACCGGCTTTTCCTTGCTGAAGTCGTCGGCCTGCGGCGGCGACTGGACCTGCTTCAGTTCCGCTTGTTTCTGGGCAAACGCCGAGAGAGCGTTCTTGTATGCCTGGTCGGTTGCATTCCACAAGGCTGAACGGATGGCGATGGGGTCCTCGCTGAGAGACACCAGTTGAACCGCGCCATCGCCGCGCTGGCCTGAACTGTCGGTCTTGTAATCGCCCACGCGCACCGTCACCCGCGCCACCCGCTGGCGGGTCCGCGACGAGCCCTCGCTGGCGCCAAATTCGGCCCGCGTATCGAACGTATCCACGTCTTCCAGCCGGTATTGGATGAAGAAGGGCTTCTCAAAGCCCTTCAGCTGCAATTCGTTCCGGGTGCGGTCCAGCTCCTGGAGCATGGCCTTGAAAATCTGATCTTTCTCCGCGTCGGCGCGGGTAAGCTCCGTCGTCTGGGCAGAAGCAAGCACACAAAATCCCAGAAGGCCGGCCGCCAGAGTCATCGGACGAATCATGTTCATTGCGCCCCCTTCGGCTCGCCCGCGGCCGTGCCTGTTCCCTGATCCCTGTTCCCTGTTCCCTGCTGTACCGGCGCTCCCGGGATAGGCAGAATCGGCGGACGCGCCGTGCCCTGCGGCTGGCGCTGCGTTTCCATTTCGCTCATCAGCATGGCCGGGGCCACCGCACTGACCGGCACCGTGCCGGACTCGGCGCCGCATTCGCCGTTGAACACCTCGCTCTTGTCACTCGTCGCCACGATGCGCTTCATCGCCGCCAGCGGCGTGCCCACAATGCTCACTCCGCGCACAAGCTCATCGGGGCGGCCGTCCACATACACGCGGTACACCACCAGCGGGATGACCTGAAACGCCTGCGGCGAGCTGCGCGTAGTCACCGCGAAACCCGAAGAGATGTCCTCAAAGTAGAGCCCGTAGGCCTTGCCCTGCTTTTTCGCCTCTTCAATCAACTGCTTCCGCAGCTCGGCTTCGGGCACCGTTTTCGTCGAGGTCACAATCAGGTTGCCCTGGCGGCCGGTCGGCATGCGCCCCGTCTGCCCGCGGCCGTGCCCGTTTGAAGCGCTGAAGCTGGCAATCGGCAGGCGCGACATCAGAAACGTCTTCAACACTCCATCCTGGATGAGGTCGACCCGCCGGGCCTTTTGTCCCTCGTCGTCGAATTCATACGTGCCGCTGAGCCAGGTGTTCCCGAACTTTGCCACGGTCGGATCGTCGGAGACCGACAGGAAGCCGGGTAGAACCGGCTTGTTCAGTTCCTTTGTAAACGTCTGGCCTTCTTCCTCGCCGCGCTGGCGCTGGCCTTCGAGCCGGTGGCCGAGCACTTCATGGAAGAACACCGCCGCGGCCCGCCCCGAGAGAATCACCGGCCCGTCGAACGGCTCCGTTTCGGGCGCTTTGCGCAGCGCTTCGAGGCTCGTCCCCAGCTCGCGCATGGCAGCCTCAAGCTCTTTTTGCTTCGGCAGTCCGTCCGCTGTTTCGGCTTCAAACGTCTGGGCGCGAAACAGGTCCATACCGTCTTCGGCGCGGGTTACGGCAAACACCACCAGCCGCGCCTGCAGATGAGGAGCAACGATCTGCGAGCCCTCGGACGAGGCAAAGTAATCCGTCTCGTTCTGCACGTTGAGCATCACGACGTTCTGGTACACGTCAGGATAGTCGCGGAAAATCCTGGACAGATCCGCAACCCGCTTTTCCCACCCGCTGCGATCGACCACCACGGCCGGAGCCGATTTGCCGATCGAAACCTGCGGTTTTTCTTCGCTGAAATCCGGAGACGAGTCTTCTTCCTTGGCTCGCACCTGCGATTCGGTCTTCACCCGCAGGTAATTGTCGAGAGCATTGCTGTAGCCGGTGTTGGTTGCCAGCCACAACGTGCGCGCCAGCGCCTGCCGGTCGTTCACCAGCGGCAGTTCGAGGCTGTTCACCGCCGATCCGCGATGCGCTCCGTGGGTGTTGTCGAGCGTGGGATCGCCGAGCCGCACCTGGATATCGGCCACCCGCATGCGGTTGGACGAGCTGTCGACCAGCGCCCCATACTGCGCGCGAATCGATACCATCTCGGCATCGCTCACCGAGTAACTGAGGAAGTACGGCGGCACCTGCTTGTCATTGCCCGCGGCTCCAGTCTTGCCCAGCGAGCTGAACGCCCGGTGCAATTCGGCGGTCATGGTGTCGAGCAGCACAGGACTTGCTTGCTGCGCCTGCGCTCGAGGCAGTAAAGTCGCGGAAGCAATCAGAACGCCGAGCAGCGTCCACATGGTGCGCGGCAGCCCTGCGGGCCGCAAAGAAACGCAGGGAACCCGGGGCGTCGAAGAAACAGATAGAGAAGAATACATCGGTTGTTTCGATTGTCTCAGAAAAGACACTTTCGAGGGAGAATCTCGTGGCCCCAACCCGGTATTGGATTCTAGGCTTCTTTGCCAGTGTGCTCCTGATCCTGCCCGGCCGGCTTGTCATGGCGCAATCCGACCCCGCCGCGGGCCAGCCGCAAGTCCAGGCCGTAACGTCGCTGCCCGCATCTGGGGAGGCCTACACCCTCCCCCCCGACAAGCTGGCCAAGGCCAAAACACTCGATAAAATCCGCCTCGCGCTCGACATCGGCGGATCGCTCTGGGGCCTGGTCTTCCTAGGGTGGCTGCTGGCGTCGCGCGCCGCCTCCCGCCTGGAGCGCTGGACGTGGCGCAATGCTTCGCGGCGCTGGGTTCAGGGCCTGCTTTTCTTTGTCGCCTTCCTGGTCATCACCGCCCTCGCCAACCTGCCCGTGGACGCAATCGCCCACGCCGTCAGCCGGCACTACGCCATCAGCGTGCAGGGCTGGGCCGGCTGGTTCGGCGATCAGGGAAAAGCGCTGGGAGTCTCTACGCTCGCCGTCCCCGTGCTCCTCCTCTTTAACTGGATCGTGCGCCGCTGGCCGCTCCGCTACTGGCTGGGAGCGTGGATCGCAATTCTCCCCCTCATGGTGCTGGCCACGATGGGCGAGCCGCTGCTCGAGCCGGTGTTCAACAAGTACGAGCCGCTCCAGAAAAATCACGCCGGCCTGGTAGCGCAACTGGAAAGAGTCGTCGCCCGCACTGGAACCAGCATTCCCCCCCAGCGCATGTTCCTGATGAAGGCCAGCGAGAAGACCAACGGGCTCAATGCCTATGTCAGCGGCCTGGGCGCGACCAAACGCATTGTCGTCTGGGACACCACCGCGGGCCGCATTCCGGACGACGAGATCCTCTACATCTTCGGCCACGAGAGCGGCCACTATGTCCTCCACCACATCGCGAAAGGGCTGATCGCCTTCGCCGTGTTCCTGTTCTTTGTGTTTGCGGCGTGCTCCCGCCTGGCCGAGGCGTTGGTGCGGCGCTTCGGGGTGCGCTGGGGAATCGAACGCCGCGAGAACGTGCCGCCGGTCGCGACCCGCACCGGATTCGTCGCACTCATTCTGGTGGTTTCGGTCGTGATGTTCTTGCTGGAGCCGATCGGCAATACCCTCAGCCGTTACTTCGAACATCAGGCCGACGTGTATGGGCAGGAGGCGATTCACGGCCTCGTGGCTGACCCGCAGAAGACCGCGGTTTCGAGCTTCAACCATCTCGGCGAAGCCTGGCTCGAGGATCCGGACCCGAACCCCTTCGTCGAGTTCTGGCTCTACAACCACCCCTCGGTGCAGAACCGAGCCCGCTTCGCCGCGCACTACAACCCCTGGGCCAACGGCGGCCACGGCGAGTTCTTCAGCAACTAGTGTCCGGTCCAGGGCCAACGCTGGCCGCAGTGTTTCGAACGGGCACCACTTCCGCAGGAAGTCGTCGACGCCGTGGATGCCTTTATTCCGGAATTCGCAATCGTAGGCGCGTCGGAAACACTCTGGTCAATGTGCTTGCTTCGGAGGTGCAGGAGTTTTTGTTTCCTGAGTCTCTTCGAATCCAGGCAGAATGCGCGATTCCGAACCGAATTTGTGATACCCGCCGAAGGTCACGTCGTTGATCATGGTTTCAAAGTAGCCGTAAAGGCTGAAGACCATGTCCCACTCGTGGAGTTCGCGCTCAGAGCGGCCGCGGGAGATGTTTACGCTTCGCTGGGGACACATGTAGGTCTTGCCGCCCAGTTCCTCCGGGCCGTATTCGACCATGATTTGCGAGCGGATGAGGGGCACGTCCGGGTTTCGTTCTTCGTCGAGATCTGCATTGGTCACGATGCGCAGGATTGCCCCGGTGTCGGGGTTGAGCGCAAATTCGCCGTAGGTGTCGGCCTTGTTTTGGTACAGAGTGGTCCCGTTACCTTCAGGAAGGCAGCAGTACGTGAGATCGGGTCCGACATTGGGGCTGGCAGCTCTGTAGGAAAACACCGCCACATCTCCGGAGTTGCCGCGCTCCCAGCGCTCCCATCTGAGGTTGCCTGGGCTGGAAGCAGCCGCCGTCCACACGTAGGCAAGAATGGGACCGAACGTGCCCGTTGTTTCAAGATCGTGTGCTCGCATCCCGCGGACAACGCTGCGTTTTCCGAGTTTCTTCTTTTTCTCAACCTCCTCGCGCCCGTTTCGATAGAGGACTGTAGCGTGCTCTCCGGCGGCAAAGTGGAGAGCCTGGTCCTGGTGCGGCATCTTCCAGCTCTCGTTGTCGCGTTCCGCAGGCTCTTCGAAGCGCGCCGTGTCTCTTAAGGCATAGAAGTCGGGCAGTTTGGGAATGGCATTCTGCAGGTAGTCGAATGTTCGCCGGAGAACGGCCCGCTGCTCCTCCAGCGGAGGCGGGGGGCGATTCACAATATCGTCGGGCGGGGGCGCGAGCGCGATCGACAGATCGGCATCCGCCGTCAGCGCCTGGCGTTCCCTTTCGCTGCGGATCACTCTCAACAGCGCCACCAGGCGGGGCGTGCTTAGCCGTTCGGTGAGTTCGAGATTCGCCAGCTTGCGCTGCAGGTCCGTCCCGGCATGCACCAGTTCTTCCAGCTGCGCGACGGTCACCTTTTCTACCCCGGGCCGGGGATGATCGAAATAGACAGGCTCGTTGTAGTAGCCCGTGGGAGCGCGGACCGTCAGGCCAGGACGATCCAGACCGACACGAAGCCCGCCACGAATCTCGACACGAAGGTCTTGGAATTCGTCCATCGTATCGGTGTGGGGAGGATTAAAGGTGAGAGTGTAGAAGCTCCGCACATCTTCAGCACACCGATCGATGTCTCGATCGAGATCTTCCGACGAGTCCAGCACCAGGCCTCCGGTGTGCGTCGCGATCACCTGCAGAGCCATTTTGGCCGGTTGCATGTCCTCTTGTGACCGGGGTGCGTCGAGGTAGTCGTGATAATTGATTAATGGGACTGGATTCAGCCACACGTTAACGTTGTCAAGTGTGATCCTCGCTTCCCGCAGCCGCGTAGATAACTCCGTTGCCTCGTCGAAACTGATATTGCCGCCATTCACAGGCCAGCCCGGACCGATCCACACCACGACTTTGCGGCCGGGAATGTCTCTCTGACCGATAGCAATGGAGCCGAGGGCGCGCAGGGAGAGGCGGTTCCGGGGTAATCCTGATTCCCATGAGCCGAAGGTGTTGATTTCCCGGCGATCGGTGTTCCACACCGTCCACTGAGATCTTTTCTGTTCCAGTTCTTTGACCAGAAGAACCCCGTCGGTCAGAGGCCTCAATGAGGAATACAGTCCGTCCCGCGTGAGTCGGTAGAGGAAACACGGAAATTCCAGGCGTCCGTTATTCCGTTGGAGGAAATGAGCAATCGCGCTTTCGGTTTGCGCGAGTTGCGGGGGCGAGAGGTTGATGGTGTCGAGGACGAAGATCAGCTCGGGCGGCGCTTCTGATGCTGCTTCGGGCGCCGGCTCGGACGCCGCCAGAGAGTTCTGCCAGGTGCGAATCTTTGCCGGTTGGCCTTTGTCGAGAAGGGCGAAGTTCCAGGGCTCGAGGTTCGAAACCGGATTTCCTGCCGCGTCTGTCACGACGACGGCAATGCTGAAGAGGCCGTCTCGCACGACGGGATCGGTGGAGTTCAGGGGCGCCGATGGCTTTTGCCCAACAGACGGATCTTGCAAAGGCGGCGTTTGCCCGCCCGCCCCGCAAGTCCCGAGAACGATGATGCCTGCGAGAAAAGCTGTAAGCCGCGGGTTGAGTCGATTCACAACGATTCCCCGTGCCCGGGGAGACTCGCGCCAAGCATAATCGGCGCACCTTTCACCCGGCCAGCAACGAGTCCGAGAAGCAATGCACAGACAACGCCACGCATGCGACCCTCCCATGGATACTGACGGTTTCAGCCCGCTCCCGGTTTCCTCCGAGGAAGGTTCAGTAATCCGGTGGAATCACCGCCCGTGCGGACATCTCGGCTGAAGAACCCTCCGCTCTTGTCCTATAGGCGACCCCCCGTTCATTTGACCGCCGGCGACGCAGACCGGGCACCTCTCGAAAGCCAGGCCGCCCAACCAGTGCAGATTGCAAGTGCGACCGAAAGAATCCGTACAAGACCAGAAAGTTCGTTGAAGCTCACCCAGACCCCAAGAAGTTGATACGCGAAGAGCGCCCATCCCAAACCACCAATGGCTTGCGGAGTGGTCCTTGCCAGCGCACCCAGATGCCAGGCAAGATAGGCCCCGAACAAAACACACAACGAACAGAACACTCCGAGTGCGAGAACCAACGGGCCATACGAGAGACGGTGGTCTTCTGGGAGGGGCACCGCGTTCATGGCTCCGCCGGCCTGCCAGAATCTCACGACGGCGTATGTGTTCCCTGCGGCTGCCACAAAGAGCAAAATGCCGGCAGTTCTATAAAGTGCAGTAGGCTTCATAGGAATTCCTCCGCCACTACCCTATGTAGCATTCTGCGTTGGGGAGCGGTTGTCAAGAGATATCAACCGCGCGGATTGTTGTTCCGTAACCTGCTATCTTCCACCTGAGCAATCCTTATGGGCCGGGGTGCGGGGGAGCTTGGTGCTCGCTTATTCCGTCCGGCACAGTGTGGCGATCAATGATTCCCGCCGCTGGTTGGCCATCGCATCTATATGCGCGAGTACCCGCAGCCATGCGAAGACCGCTCCCGCCGCCAGGATCAGGAAAACCGGCACCGCGAGCCACAACCTGTCAAACAAGGAACACAGCGCAAACACACTCACGCCGAGGCCCAGCACGCCGGCCTGGATGAGCATGCTCAGGAGCGTGTTGGCCTGCGAATCTCGCTGCCGGGTCAGTCGTCCGAGGTTCATGCGGTAGGCCATGTTGATCGAGAACGCGTTCCCGACCGCCAGGTGCAAGGGCAAGGCAAACAAGAGCCAGGCCCACGCCGCCGCGACCGCCGCCGGGGAGGGCCAGCCGATGCGCAGGCTGGCCACGAAGCACACCAGCGCGGCGTCAACCAGAAAAAGCATCCCGTAAAAGAGGTTCTTGGCCAGGATCACGGTGCGAATCGGCGTGGGCGAGAGAAACAAGACCTGGATTCCCGGCCCTTCCGGCCCCAGGGTGTTATAGAACAACTGGGTAAAGCCCACTGTCGCGTAGCCCAGGCTGATCAGCAGTGCCATGGAAAACGGATGGCCTCCACCCGTGTCGCCAGGCGTCCAACGCCGGATAAAGACCCCGGAGAGGAGGAACACCATCACCAGGGGCGCGCCAAGTCCATAGATAAGAGGCATGGCGCGCATCAGCACACGCAGGTCTTTCTCCACGACCGCGGCCATGGGACCCGAGCCATCGAGGAGCCATGCGCGATTCCGTCGCACCTCCTTCTTGCGCGATGGAGCGTCGCCGAAGTTTTCGCCGCGATACTCCGCGCGCAGGCGCACGCCGAGGAGGGCGCCCGTGGCCAGCGCGTACATCCCCAGCAGGGCGGCGCCTCCGAGCGCGCGGCCGGGCGTACCCTCGGCGCCCTGGCGCACGACAATGCCGGCCAGCCCCGGCGGAAGCCAGCGTTGCACACGGTTGACGGTCTCGAGCCTCCGCATCATGGCTACCCACGTCTCGCGGCGGTGCGTATCGGAATGAAAGGCCGGGTTCAACACTTGCAGACCCATCAGGCCAAGAAAAAACAGCGACCCCACAATCTCCCGCGTACGCCGCTGCGCCATCCAGCGATCGGTCCATGCCGCGATGGCGCGGACGAGAAGAATGTTGAAGCCCGCAAAGACGGCCAGGCCGAGCGCCACCCAGCCGAAAAGGTCCGGGCGCCGGAGCGAGGTGCCCACCAGGATGCCGAGACAGCAAAACCCGCCCAGGATGGTGGAGATGTCGACCAGGCCGAAGATCAGGTGGAGTAGGTAGAACGCGCCAAAGCCCACCGGGAATCGCAGCAGTCCGTTGACGTCGAACTGCTCTTGAAAGGAGGCAATCGAAACCGGCACCACCTGCCACGCCAACAAGAGCGCCCAGAACAGCACGGGCGCGATCGCCCATTTTCCGGTCGCGGCGATGGCATAGGCTCCGGAACCAAAGGCCGTTCCCAGCCCCAATCCCATGAGCGCGTAGATCAGGTAGGAGACGCCATGCGCGGCAGCTTCGAGGGCCCCGCGGCCCGTGCGCAGCGTGTTGCGGAAGATGCTCCACCGTATGGAGGCCAGCGCCCCGTACTGCAATCGCGACAGCGCGCTGAAAGGACCGCCGTGCGCGGTAAGCGGATCGGCGGACGGTGCCGCTATGTCAGCCATGAAAGCTCCTGCGCCGGCTCCTGCCCCGCCGCCCCCACAATCGACAGAAAGATCTCTTCGAGCGTGAGCCGCTGGGCCGATTCGGCGCCCGGGAGTGTGCTGGCCACGCCCGCGCGCAGCTCTTCGATGGAGCCGTTTGCCACCAGGCGGCCCTGGCTGATGATGGCGACGTGGCTGCACAGACGCTCGACGATCTCGAGAACGTGGGTAGTCAGAAAAATGGTTGCACCGCGTCCGATCATGCCCTGCAGCATCGCTTTCAGCATGCCGGCCGCGATCGCGTCGACGCCTTCAAACGGCTCGTCGAGGAACAGTACCCGCGGACCGTGGATGACGGCCGCGGCCAGCGCCAGCTTCTTCTGCATGCCGTGGGAGAAATCCGTCACCAGCTTGCGGCTCTCATTGGCCAGCTGCATGAACTCCAATAATTCTTCGGTTCGCTGGTTCGTGGTCTGGCGGTCGAGGCCGTACATCCGGCCGACAAAGCGGAGATATTCCGGAGCCGTGAGCCGGCCGAGCAGGGCCATGCCTTCGGGAACGACACCGATCTGGCGTTTCAGATCCAGCGCGCCGGCCGTAAAACGCTGCCCCAGGATCTCGATGGATCCCGCGGTGGGCTCGAGCAGGCCTGTCAGCATCTTGATGGTGGTCGACTTCCCCGCCCCGTTCGGTCCCAGAAAGCCGAAGAACTGGCCGGGAGCCACGCTGAAGGTAACGTCATCCACGGCCGTCAATGCGCCAAAGCGTCGCGTGAGCCCGTGGGTTTCGATCGCCGCCGTTCCCATGTGTGCTGCCACCATCACAGCATAGCCGGTCGAATCACCACGGGCCGCGCCGCCTGGCCCGGGTTTTACGATTGCAGGCGCGCGCCGGGCCGAAGCTGCAAATTGCTATTTCTGAACCGTGGGAGCGGGAGCCGCCGAAGCAGGCCCGGGCGGGAGCGGCCTGGCCCATTCAGGATGTTCTTTCGCGATCTCCTGCCCCACCTCGATGTTCATGCTGGAACCGAGCCGCGAAATATCGGTATTGATGTCATGCTGGATTTTGGGCACACTCGCCTTGATCTTCTGGCTCAATTCCGGGGAGAGGGAATAAGTCTTGGAGTTCCTGAGGGCAAGTTGGGCCTGCGTCATCTGCTCCAATTCGTCACGCGTGTAGTAGGCTGCATACACCCTTGCCGTGATCTCTACGAAATCGTCGGGCTTGACCCGTTCTTTCATCCGCTTGACCCATTCATCGCCGAATTTCGGATCGAGACCGGGATTCCGTTGGAGCATCGCCTCCTTGCCTTCTTCGAGTAACTTGTCAAGGCTTTGTTCCAGCCGGGGCCGGGCATCGGACGCCTGCACAAACTTAAGAGCGTCGTCGAGGAGGAGCTTTCGGGCGGCCGGGTCGGTGGGAATCGATGCAGCCGGGACGGCACCCGCCGATGGAGCGGGAGCGGAATCCTTGTTCACGTGAGCCGCCTGCTGAGCCGCCACCGGCAGGGCAATCGCAACAAACAAAACGACGAATTGAGGGGTGCGCATGGTACTGCCTCTTCAGGAATCTGGATAGGGTTGGGCTTAAGCTGGACGAGATCCAATCTCAGCCTCAAGCTAGCACACATTCACTCCCGGGTTCTTTGCGCTTTGCTGAGTTCGGGGAACTGGCGGCGCACGGAGATCATCGGCTAGCTGCTGACGGCAGGTTCATTCGCTGGTTCCTCTTCAGGCTCGGGCTCACCCATTGGATCGTTGTCGCGGTCGGTCACGTCAGCAACTTCCGCCAGCCGCGCGGCCAATCCCGCCGTCCAGCCTCCCTCGGCAGCGCGCCAGCTCCAATTCCCCGCAGCCACAGAGGGGGTATTCATGCGGGCTTCGGAGCCGAGCTCGAACAAATCCTGCGCGGGCACGATGGCCAGCTCGGCGACGCTCGCCTCCGTGGCCCGCAACAGCGGCCAGACAGGGCTTGCCCCGGGGCCAATCTTGCCCACGTAGGCCTCGGCCGCGGCGCGCTCCACCTCGCCGGCCTTCTGCCACCAGCCCAGCGTCGTGTCATTGTCGTGGGTGCCGGTATAGGTGACGGTCGCGGGGACATAGCGATGGGGAAGGTGAATGTGCGCGCCTTTGTCGCTGAACCCGAACTGGATGACGCGCATGCCCGGCATCCCCAGGTCCAGCCGCAGCTTATCGACCGCCTTGGTGATGAGGCCCAGGTCTTCAGCTACCAACGGCAATTTCCCGAGTTGCGCCTCCAGAGCGCGGAACAGCTCCAGGCCCGGCGCCTTGATCCATTCGCCGTGGATCGCCGTCTCCTCGTCGGCGGGGATCGACCAGTAGGATTCGAAGCCCCGAAAGTGATCCAGGCGGACAATGTCGTAGAGCTGGCAGGACCGGGCGATGCGCTGCACCCACCAGTCGAAGCCCTGCCCGGCGAGCACGTCCCAGCGGTAGAGGGGATTGCCCCAGCGCTGGCCGGTGGCCGAAAAATAATCGGGCGGCACTCCGGCTACATGGATGGGCTGGAGATCCGCGTCGAGTTCGAAGAGGTCGGGGTGGGTCCACACATCGGACGAGTCCATATTGACGAAGATGGCGATGTCGCCAAGGATCCGTATCCCGGCGCGCGCGGCCGCCTTGCGCAGATCGCTCCACTGGCGGTCAAACACAAACTGCAGCACCTGTTCGAGAGCGATGGCGCGGCCGAACTTCGCATTCAGCTCGGCCATCGCTTGCGGCTCCCGCTTGCGTATAGGCTCGGGCCACGCAGTCCATGCGCCGGTCCCGTGTTCCCTGCGCAACACCGCGTACATCGCGTAGTCGTTGAGCCAGTTCTTCTCGGCCTTGCAGAAAGCGCCGAACCGCTTCCAGTGTTCCGCGAACCTGGGATCGTGAGCGCCGCGGTCCAGAAAATAAGCAGCAGCCTCATAGAGAAGGGGGAGCTTGCGCCGCTCCACCTCGTCAAAATTCACCGGGCCGCCGCGTCCTGCGAGGCCGGCGATCCGTTCGCCCGGAATCCAGCCCCAGTCGGAAAGAAACTCCAGGCTGATGAGAAACGGATTGCCGGCGAATGCCGAGGAGCCGGCATAGGGCGAATTGCCGTAGCCGGTCGGGCAAAGCGGCAGCACCTGCCACACGTGCTGTTTGCCTTCCGCCAGGAACCCCAGGAAGTCGTAAGCGGCGGGTCCGAGGTCGCCGATTCCGCCATAGGAAGGCAGGGAGCTGACATGCAGCAAAACACCGGAGGAGCGCTGAAAATCCATGGCCCTATTATCCGATGCAAAGGGGCGGAGATAGATGGACGGGCATCGAGTTCGGTGCTTGCGATTCAAAATACGCTCACTCATTCGCGAACTTCGGATTGCCCTGTAACACGCCAGGACTTCACAGAGTGCGTAAAAACCTCGATCGACGCCTGGTAATGGGGCACGGGATTGCTTTGTAGCAGGGCACGACTTCAGTCGTGCCGAAGAAGCCCCGAAACCACTGGGCTTTAGCCCCTGAACGATGTAGTTTCCGCATTGGCGGTGATGCACCAACTTCACCGCTCGCCCCTACGCTGTCATGTTGAGCGGAGCGCAGCGGAGTCGAAACATCTGCGGTTGCTCTTGAAACTTCCGGCTAGCGGTAATACGCCCGGAATCCTCTCTTCCGTCATTTTTGTTGGACTCCGCTGGCGTCGATTGCTGAGTTCACAGATTCAATCAGGTTGTGCCGTTCTTCAGCCTTCAGGCCAATGATGTAGTGGTAAGTGCCCTCAGTCCACGTGATGAACGAATCACTGCAATATGCACCACAGACGGATGCGTAGAAGTAGCCCTTGATTCCACGGTGGAGATTTACCAAACTTCTTGGGCGACGTGTCACGTCGTACTCGTCGATCCGATTGAGTGGGAGCGAAGTTCCAATCATCGTGCCGTAAGAACAAACGTGTTGTCCTTCGCATTCTGGAGTATCCCCGAGAACAACCACGTAGCTGCGTTCATCGACGGATTTCACGTTTGCATGGAGTGCGTCCGCCGAACTCAATCCCGAAACGCATGTTGGCAAGCGAAGCGGTACGGAGGTCTTTGAGCGGACCGCTGCGACTGCCTTCGTAAGCACTCCGCTTATCGGAAAAAGTGAGTTGGCACAGGGCGATTCAGATTGTTGTGCCGGGGCCTGAGCGGGACGCAGAAGGAGCATGAAGGCAAACAGAACGAAGACAAGCCTTATGAGCTTTTTCATCGGTCCAAAGGATAGTGGATGCGCCAAACCTTGTTCATCCGGGCGAGTGGTCCCCAACTCGCCCTTTTGGCGTTTGTTCTCCTGCCGGAAATGGTCGGCGTCCGCAAACGAACCGCACCATCATTGCGGTGGTAATTGGAGACCACCGACCATTGATGCCTAAGCCCCGAGGCCGGGCGAAGGAAGGAAAGTCAGAAGAACCATCGGGTTGCCCGATTTGGAACAGGGTGTTGCTCCGCATCGGCCACGCACATCGGCTGGGAGAATCACGTAAGAGCGTCTCGAGCGCTTTGATGATCAGGTTCTCGGCCTTTCCGGCTTTTGCAGGAGCGCTGCGATCAAACGACAAAGATATCCGTGTCCAGAAAGAATCTAGCCGAACTTCCGCAGCATTAGCCGATGCGGAGGAAATTGTGACTACTTTGAGTCGCTCTTTTTCAAGAACGGCAAGTGAAAGAGGCTTGTTTGCAAGGCAGGGTTGAGGAGAGGGGTGCTTGAGCGCCACAGAAGAGGCGTGTAGTGAAGACCAACCCTCTTGCAAGTGGTACGTAGTTCGGTAGGATGAGGGCCATGTATGTGCGCCGCTGCTACCGAGAGAAGAACGGGAAGCGGCACGCTTATTGGGCCCTGGTGGAGTCCGATCGCACGGTGCGCGGTCCGCGGCAACGGGTGGTCGCTTATCTTGGGGAACTGGATGAGGGTGGCCGCATTGGAGTGCAGCAAGCGGTACAGCCGATTTCCAATGCACAAGAGCATTTATTCCGTCCACTGAGCAGCAGCCCGGCGTGGGTCGAAGTCGACATTCACGGTGTACGGGTGGAACGCAGTCGTCAGTTTGGGGGCTGTTGGCTTGGATTAGCGCTTGTTCGTCAACTGGGTCTTTCTCGACTGCTGGAGGAGTTGTTGCCGCCAGGACGGGAAGGGATTTCGTGGAGTGTGATGGCCCAGATTCTAGTGCTGGGGCGCATGGTGGAAGCTTCCAGTGAGCTACGGCTGGCGGAGCACACCTATGAAGCCAGCCCCCTGGTGGAGTTATTGGGGGTGCCGGCGGAGAAGGTAAACGAGGATCGTCTCTATCGCAGTCTGGATCGCTTATTGCCGCACAAGACGGCCTTGGAGAAGCATCTACACCAGCGCTTGGGCGAGCTGTTTCAGCTCGACTACGACTTGCTGCTCTATGACGTCACCAGCACTTACTTTGAGGGCGAAGCCGCCGCCAACCCACAGGCACAGCGCGGCTACTCGCGGGATCATCGCCCCGACTGCAAGCAGGTCAACATTGCCATGGTGGTGAGTCGTAGTGGTCTGCCCTTGGGATATGAAGTGTTCGCCGGCAACCGCAGTGACGTCACCACCGTGGAAGAGATCGTGACGACCATGGAGAACAAGTACGGTCAGGCCAACCGCATTTGGGTGATGGATCGTGGCATGGTCTCAGCAGAGAACGTTGAGTTTCTGCAGAAAGGTGGGCGACGCTACATTCTGGGCACCTCCAGGAGCATGCTGCGCAAATTCGAGCAACAGTTGGTCGATGCGACATGGAAGCAAGTCCACGCCGGGCTGGAAGTGAAGCTTTGCCCCGGGCCGGAAGGGCAGGAAGTCTTCATCCTCTGCCGCAGTGCCGAACGGCGCCTGAAGGAGCGGGCGATGCACGATCGCTTCGAACAGCGCATTGAACAGAAGTTGGAAAAGATGGCTGCCATTTGCCGCCAGCGCAGGCAGGATCCACTGCTGTTGGCCCAACGCCTGGGCAAGCTCCTAGGCCAGAACAGCCGCGCTGCGGGCTTATTTCGTGTGCACATCCAAACCGATGCGCGCGGTGCAGCTCACCTCGAGTGGAGCAAGCGGGAAGAGTGGCGCGATTGGGCCAGGCTGAGTGAGGGCTGTTATCTGCTGCGCAGCAACGTCACCGATTGGAGCGGAGAAGAGCTTTGGCGTGCCTACATGCAACTGACAGAGGCCGAGGCTGCCTTTCGAATCCACAAGAGCGATCTGTCTCTGCGCCCTGTCTGGCACCATCTCGAGCGCCGCGTACAGGCTCATATTCTGGTTTGCTTTCTCACCTATGTGCTCTGGAAAACGTTTGGCCGCTGGTGCCATGATGCAGGACTCGGCGATGAACCACGAAAGATCTTTGCTGAACTCGAGCAGATCGCCTTAGTCGACGTGGTCTTGCCCACGCGCACAGGCATCTCGATTCGCAAGCGCTGCGTCAGCCGACCCACCGAACACCAAGCCATCTTGCTGCAGCGACTCGGCCTGGATCTTCCGACCTCCATCGAATGCATGGATTTGTAGTGAAGACTTCACTACCCCCGCGCTGTTAAAAAAGGACTTACCGCCGCAACTGCGGAAGTTGGGCTAACGCCCGCCCTCGGAGTTGAGTTGACAGTTCCATTTGTCCGACACGCCCAAGTGGATTCACGAGCCGGAAATCTGACCGAATGCCCTGAGACACTATGAGGGGATTTCGTGAGGTCCTGAAGGCAAAGCAAGAGTGCGCAATTACCCGGCGGCACAGACCAATTGCAAGAGATCGCCTTCGAGCGTTGCGTGCAAGCGCTGGGACCTCTCTGCGTAGTCGAACGCCCTCAAGCGATTGCCCGCGCAGAGGGCTTGGCGGGCCTGCTGACGCAAGCGATAGGCGTGGGCAATGAGCAGCATCAAAGGGCTCAGATCGGCGCCGCACCGCGAACATCTCGCCGCACCACGAAAACGGGCCCGGCAGATCGGGCACAATGGCGCACGCCTCTCATCGCCATTCATGCGCGGCCCTCGATAAAGAACAACAACTCGCGCATCTTGTGAAGCGCCTGCTCAAGCGCGGTGGCATCCCGGCTTTCGATCGCCGACGCGATGGTCTGATTGAGATCGATCATTTCTTCGCGGTCTTCTTCATGGATCTGGTCGAGGAGCTGACGGGATCGCTCGATCATCTGCCGCCCCTCGGCCACAGCTGCGCTCGAATCTCCCCCATTCGCCGGCTGAGCCAGGACCGCGACTGGCGCATTCGGAGCGTCGCTATCCTCTGCGGCTTCGAGCAGGCCCCCATCCTCATCGAAGTCCTCATCGAGATCTTTGTCATGGAACTCATCGTCCTGCCGCGTGGTATAGAGGTCTTCCAGGCGCTTACGCGCGGCAGCGATCTCAGCCTCGCTCTTAGATTCGAGAGCGCGGGTAATGGTGATGTGCTTGGAAAGTCCGGAGCGCTTCTCGATGGCGGTAACGTTCAAGATGCCGTCCAGGTCCAGGCTCATGCGGCAGAGTACCTCGTTCAGGTCGCGGATGGGACTCAGGCCTTCGACCGTGAAGTCGCCCACCAGGATATTGCGTAGGGCATCTTCGTCCTCACCCTCGTAGACACGCACATCGACTTCCTCCTGGTAGGGATGGCTGGTATAGAAGCGCTCTGCTCGGGTGATAGGCAACGGGCTGTTGCGGCGGATGATGGGCTTGTAGCAGTGGGGATAGGTGACGCCGCCGCGGCCGCCAAGATAGGAGACGCCAAAGGAGTAAGGCGTCACGTCGACGAGCACGCGCTCGATCTGGTGGCCTGCCAGCCGGGAGGCCAGCACGCCGGCTCCCAGCGCCACGCACAGGTCGGGATGGATTTCCCCGCGCGGGGTGAGGCCGGTGCGTTCCACGATCATGCGCGTGACCAGGGGCGTGCGGGTCGAGCCGCCAACGAGCAGAATCGCGTCCAAATCCGAAGGGCCTTTGCCGGCATCGGAAAGAGCCTTGGAGAGATGTTCGAGGGTCTGCTCGACCAGCGGTCGAATCACCTCTTCGTACTGCTCACGCGTAATTTCCACTTCCAGATGCAGCGATTTGCCATCGACCGTCGCCAGCCCTTCTTCTCGAACTGTGACCTCCGGCTCGAAGCTCAGGCGGCGCTTAGCCTCCTCGGCAGCCCACCAGAGCCGCGCGCGGGCCACAGGGTGGCCGGTACGTAAATCGATGCGATGTCTGGACTGGAACTCGCGGAACAGGTGCTCGGCAAGCAGGTCGTTAAAGTCGTCGCCACCCAGGCGATTGTTGCCGTGGCTGGCGAGCACCTCGGTGACGTCGCCTTCCAGGGCGACGACCGAAACATCGAATGTGCCGCCGCCCAGATCGTAGACCATGGCGGTGTGCCGGTCGCCCTCACCGTAGGCCAGGCTCGCGGCCGTAGGCTCATTCAGAATGCGCACGGCGGTCAACCCGGCCAACCGGCTCGCCTCGCGCGTCGCCTGGCGCTGCGCGTCGGAGAAATAGGCAGGAACAGTAATCACCGCCTTCTCGACCGGCCGGCCCAGCTTACGGCTGGCCCATGAGGCGAGTTCGCGCAGGATGAGCGCGGAGATCTCCGGCGGTGTGAACTCTCGATCGCCAAGCGGCACGGTCTCATTGCCGCCCATCTTGCGCTTGACGCTGCGCACGGTGCGCTCGGGATACAACACCAGCTGATTGCGCGCCGCCTCGCCTACCAGCAACTCGCCGGAAGGAGAGATGCCCACTACCGACGGTAAAATCTCCTTGCCGCCGGAGCCGAGGATCCGTACCTGGCCATCGACAAAGGCGGCAACCTCCGAATTGGTGGTGCCCAGGTCGATGCCAACAATCACTTCTTCGTGTGCTTCGCTCATTGGAGGCCGCTCCTCATCTTGCGCGCCACCTTGACCTGCGCGGTGCGATAGACCCTGCTGTTCCACTCGTAGCCGTCGCGATAAACTTCGACCACCGTACCTTCGGGCACGGCGGCGGTCTCGTCGATATCGATAGCGGTCATTCGCTGCGGATCGAAGACCCGGTTCAGACAGGCGATCCGATCGACGCCGCAGGCAACCAGGGCTTCATCGAGGCGGTCCAGCGTGAGACTGTAGCCGTGGGAGACTGCGCTGAGAATCTCCTGCGCATGGCGCGCGTAGCCGTCGCCCCCCAGCCAGCGAGCAAAACGCGGCAGCCGGGCGGGCGTCAACTCAGCAGCCGCATCGCGCGCACTCGCGATTCCGCGCTCCATGCGATCGCGCAGATCGAGCAGCAGGTCAATCTCCTGTTTCCGCGGCTGGCCGCTGCCGGAGGCTTCGGATCGAACTTCTGCTGGGTCGCCCGCTTCTCCCCCAGGCGTCCCCCGGTTTGGCGTGCCGCTGCTTTGCGCGCTCTCGATCACGGTTTCGTTCAACTGCTTGAAGAGGCGTCCCTGCACGCGGACTTCCTGAGCCAAAGTCGTCATGGCCGCCCATAGCGAATAGAGATCGCTCCCGTGATCGGCGGCGGGCGCTTCTTCGAGCGACGGAAGCGGTTCACCGTTCCGAAGCGCGGAAAGCAACTCGGGCGTCAGCCCTTCGGGAGGCTGTTCTTCCTCCAGCGCGCGATCGAGCCAAGCGGCGAAGTTGCGCACCATGTGTTCGCGCTCCTGGGGAGAAACCTTCGGTGGGGAACTATCAACATCCATTTCCATTTGTCTTTTTCCCCTTGAGCACCGCCAGCCATGGACCAGGGCCGGTAAATTGTCTTTGGTTTTCCATGCCCTCCAGCAAAGACTCGAGCGGCACATCCGGATTCACGGCAAACAACGTGTACCGCGCTCGCTGGCGCCGGTCGCGCAACAGTTCGTACGCATCGCGGACGTGCTCGAATTCAGCCGGAGCGCGGTCGGGCGGAAACTGCTTGAGCCTGGCCAGATAAGCGGCCCGGATCTGCTCGTCGTCCGCCTCAGGGCCAACGCCCAGCACGCCATAGGGATTGCAATCTGTGGTGAGCTTCGTATTCATCGTCTGGTTTCAAAACAAGCTGCCCTGCACCGGCTCTCGATCCGGTGCGCTGTTCTTGCGATTCTTGTCGTTGCTGCCCGAAACCGGCTTGGGCGGCTTCCACCCCGAGGACCGTCCACCCCGGCCAGGAAACGCCTTGCGAGCCGCTGCATCGATTGTGTCTAGAACTTTGAGGGGATCCTCCCCGGCTTCGATTGCCTTCAGAATCCGCTGCCTCTCGGGCGGGGGCAGGGATCCCACAATTGCCGCCAGCACCCCTGGTATCTCCTCCAGAGGGTCATCGAATTCTTCGTCTTCCAAATCGAAGACGTCGTCTTCGTCCCAATCGTCTACAGGTTCGCCCCGCTTTCGACGGCACTTCGGGCAGTCGCATTCGCCCGCAGCTTTGGAGGTCAATTGCGCGGCATAACGCGGCTGATCGTCGCGCGGGAACGAGGGAAACTTCTTGAGCTGCAACTCTTCTTCAAGAATCCCGCTCAGCAACTCAGGGGAAAGAGAATCAGTTAGCCCACCCTGCCTGAACCTCCCGCCGCCCAGTCGATCCAGAATCGTCCCGGCAAGCTCCGTGTCCCGCTCGCGCCGTGCCAGCTCGAGCGCAGCCTCAAGACAACCCTTCCGCCGGATGCTCATCCATGCGGGCAGACCGCGGGCGCGCAAAAAGAGGAACCGCGCACCGGCATTGCCGAGCGCCAATCCTGCGCTCGAGACAGCGTATGCCAACTCGTGGGCCGAGTCGCTCAGCGCAGCCTCTCCAAGGACCAGCAGTTGCGTGGCATCCACCGAGCCGTGGGGCTGGTGGAGCGCCTGGATCAACTTGCCCGTCCAGCCAAAGAGCAATGGAATGGAAAGCCCCACCCAATCGCCAAGCAAACAGGCCCGGACGGCGCCGGAAAGCAGTTCCGCGGGTAACGTGTGCCTGGCATCAAACCGCGGAGGAAGTACTTGAGAACCGATTTCCGTGGACCGAACTAAAGCCAGGAACAGTAGATCCGAAGCGACCGGTCCAATGGTACCGATCAATTCCCTTTGCCGCTCCTGCCCGGCCGCTTTGTCTCCATCGACCGCGGCACAGCACCAGCGCAGCGCGGTCGCGAGTGCGGAAACGTCTCCCTGGCGTAGTTCCGGCACCCCCAGCAGCTGCTCGATTTCAGCCGGCACAAGATGCGTCTGGCGCCGGCGCAGATGCTGCAAAGCCGCGGAAAGCAGAAGACGCCCCTTCGCCCGGCGCACGGCCGGATTCACGGAATCGATTCCTTCTGCCTCCTCCAGATACTTCAACGCCTTCTTCAGCGCATTGCGCTTTTCCGCCGAGTCCATCAAATAGAACAGCGGTGAAATGTCTCCCGGACGGGCCTTTCGCCATTGCTCGGCAACATCGTCGGCGGCCTTCTCGCTCTTTTGCTTCTTCGCCCAGCGAAGCCATGCCTCGAACGCTTCCGCATTGGCGTCGGCCCGGCAGGCACGCTCATAAAGCAGCTCCTCGGAAGGCAGTTCCGGACTATTGCGCATTTTGCCCGAATGGCCAAAGGGAGCTTCCTGCTCACGGATCTCCTCGACGAAATCGGCGGGCAGTTTTGCCACGATCTCGGCCATGTGCAGCGAGAGAACGCCGTCTTCCAGCCCACCGGCCGCAAACCATTTCTCCTGGATGGCAGCGCGGCGAAACTCCTCCCACGCGATGACTGCCTCCGCGGAGCTCTCCGCATAGCGCGCCTCCTCAAGCGACTTCGCCAGCAGGCGGTAGAAATATGCCTCCAGCCTTGGCGCGCCTCCTAGCGCCCCGTGGGCAGCCCGGCGCGGGATGTGTTGCATAAAACAGCGCACGGCAATGTGCTGCCGCAACCGCTCGCGCAGCGCGCCGTCAAGACCAATGCTGGCCGTCGTGACCGCCCGGACCGCATCCAAAACAGGATGTTTCTTCTTTGCTGCGATCGCGGCTTCCAGGGCTGCGAGGGACATTCGCAAGGCCGCGCCATGATCGCCGGCCGCCCCGATCAGTCTGGCTTCCTCCGGACTGAACTGAACTTCGGCAACCTTGCCCAGCATCGCGGTCATCGATGGAATCAAGCGCGCCGGCACGGAGTCTTGACTGATCGCCTCCAGCCACTTCCTGCATTCGGCATCCTGATGCCGGTAATAGCAGCCAATTGCCCGGACCAGCGCCTTCCACGGTGCCAGGGGGCTACGGCGCGAGACCTGCGGCAGGGCAAGGGTCTCGTCGTCCACCGGTCCTTCCGTAACCGCCTGAAAGGCCGCGGCCAGCGCCGACGCCGCGCTGCGCAAAGGATGCTCTGGCGGCAGAGAAGTTACCGTGGCCAAGGCGGGCAGGTCCTCAATCCTCTGGCGGATGAAGGCTTCAATCCGCTCGCGCTCGTCAGCAGCGAGCTCTGGATCCCGCAATGGCGCCACAATCCCGTCGAGCCGGCCCTCAAGCACGCACAATTCCTGCTCGATCGCCGCCAATCGCGAAACCGCCGCCGGGAACCGCTCGCGTACGATGGCAATGAGTGCCTTGGCCTCGACTGCCATCCGCAATTTAACGAGATCTTCGATGCGAGCGCGATAAGCATCGACCAGCAGGGTTTCCGACTCTGCCGTGGCCTCGCGCTTGTGCAGATCCTTGGCAAGTTGCAGAGCCGCCTTTGAGTGCCGGCCTGCAATCAACTCCCGAAGGCGCTCTACCACCTCTGGCGATGCATAGCCCTTCCCAGCACCGGGCGATGCGCTGGCCGCCGAGGCTGATCGCTGCATTTGCTTTTGCGCCATCGAGAATCTGGGAAGCCGGAATAGCCGCTCTCAAAACAAGAATACCGCGAGCCGACTACTGCTCCCCTGTGCAAAGCAAGGCCCAAATTGGTATTTTCAGCGGTAGACGAGGTAGAGACTCTAACCCACAACCCCCGCTTAGAAGGCCTGCCCGAGCATGTTTCGGTCCTTGATGCGATCTCAGAGCCGTTTATTCCGTTTCAACAACTAAGACGGCTTGCGAGACCGGGCCTTTACCGCGACCGTCCTCATGGTGCCTTTTAGGGTGACCAATAGATGTCGACTAGGCTCCATGGGTTCCTCGGGCCGGCAAGTTGACCAGAAACGGCCGTTCCGCCCCCTTGGTTCCGGAAGAGGTCACGCGGTTGAGCCACAAGGAACCGTAGGAGACAATCCATTATGAGAGTGCACCCTGCTTCGAAGACAAGCATTGGGCGCCGGCGCAAGCGAGCAGGGGCTTTGGGTGGGTTGGGCGTGCATCGAATCTATCGGGTCATGGCTCAGCCTCCCGACAATCACGCGATCACGAATCGATCCTTAATTTCCCATGCCGGACTCGCGCTGTCAGGGTTTTGTACCCGGTACATTTCAGCGCCGAGTCCCTTCGAATTGCAGGAGAACTTCACGTAGTGATAGTTGGGGAAATTCGTATCCTGATAAAGATCTGCTGCCGTGCGGGCGACTGGAACAGGCTTTGCTCCACCGCCCCCCGAAACCAGGTAGGTGACGCCGTTTTCGAGAAAGCGCTGGTAGTTGTGAATATGCCCGGCAACCACGATGAACCTGGCGTGCGAAGCGGCAGCCTGCTTTTCGAGAAGCAGTGCCAGCGCGTGCTCGTTGGGGCGCACGTCGTGGGAATGATTGTTTTCGATTGAATCCGCCACCGGCGGATGGTGCAGCGAGAAGAATACGAATTGCGTCTTGGCGGGAAGGTGGGCGAGTTGGTCGGCCAGCCACAGCTGCTGCCGGCTGCCCTCGAGCAACGACAAGTTGGAATCGAGCGAGATGATGTATGCATTGGGCATTTCAACCGAATACCAACGACGCCCCTTCAGCTCGGGAAAGGCATGCCACCAATTCTTTGGATCACGAATCTCGTCTCCGTGCAGTTCGTGATTGCCCATGGCCGGATATACGTGCAGCTTTTCCTCTCGCCAGGGCCGCGTTTCCTGGGAATAGACCTCGTAATCGTTGGCGACTGACCCGTCATAAGGGACATCGCCCGAGAGGAGCAGAACGTCAGGGTGTTCCGCAGCGATTCGATCAACCAGCCAGCGGCGCACCTTCGGATTGGTCACTTTTTCGTTTGCTGGAT